>PAAW01000073.1 GCA_002699515.1 Methanobacteriota archaeon | reverse complement strand
GTGTGACGTCTGTAGGTTACCTTCCAGAAGGTAATCTGAGGGTTACCTGTAAGGTAAACATCCTGTGCGCCATAAGCTACGAGTTGCATTAATCCACCACCCATTGGTTATACTATTGCTAAAGAAAAAAAAATTTTAAATAAAATTAATTAAAAATTAATTAAAATTTAATTAAATTTTCTTATTTTATTTTATTAATATCTAGATTTTCAATCATAAATCGTTTAAGATAATCTTCTAACATTACTTCTTTCTTACCTTCATGGTTTTTAGTAAATACATATGTATTTTTCTTTTTTTTTATTGTCCAGCCTTTGTCTAAAGCATTATAGATAAATATCATTTTTTGTAATAAAATACAGTCGATTTTCATATTACTTGTATTAATATTTAAATCTACATTCATATAAATAAAATCTAGATAATCTTGCTTAAAATATTACGATTTATTGTTTTATATTATTTTAAATTAAAAATGTATTTATAATTAATATTATAAAATAACAAATGCCCAATTTTAAGCCAAAGGCAAATAAAAAAATAAAAGTAGATAAAAAATCAACAATAACATTAGACAGTAAACATAATGAAAAAATGCTGGAATTTCATAATATTAAAGAAAAAATATTACCAGAGTTAATTGCTAAAAAAAAATTTTTTAAAAAAAAATTAAAAGAAACAGACAATATTGTTGAAAAATTAACAATTAAAGATGAAATTAATGAAATTAAAAAAAAAATATTTACTTTAAAAAAGAAAAAATCTGATTATTTTTTAGAAAATTCGAATATAATTTTTGATTATTTTGAAAAAAAAAAGAAAGTTTCGGAAGGAATTGATATGGATAAAAAAAAAGTATTACATTCATTTTTTAATCCAAATAAATCGATAAATACAAAAGTGACAGACGAAACAAATATAAATAAATATCTTATAAATTTGGATGATAATTATTTGAATATTAATAATTATACTATAAATTATGAAATATGTGATAAATGTTCTGGTGAATGGATACAAGTAGACCATAAAGGACTAGTTATTTGTAATGGATGTGGTATTCAAAAACACTTTTTAGTGGAACATGAGAAACCATCTTATAAAGAACCTCCTAAAGAAGTTTGTTTTTATGCATATAAAAGAATTAATCATTTTAGAGAAATATTAGCTCAATTTCAAGCTAAAGAAACAACTCAAATTCCTGATGAAGTTATAAAAGATATTAAAGAGCAAATTAAAAAGGAAAGAATTACATTGAAACATATGACTAATAAAAAAGCTAAAGATATATTAAAAAAATTGGGATATAACAAATATTATGAGCATATACCATTTATAAAAGATAAATTAGGTATAAAACCACCTATAATGTCGCCAGAATTAGAAGATAAATTATGTAATCTTTTTATGGAAATACAAAAACCCTATGCAAAGCATTGTCCAGATGATAGAGTTAATTTTTTGAATTATTATTATGTATTATATAAAATGTGTGAATTACTAGATGAACATACGTTTTTACCATTTTTCCCAATGTTAAAAGACCCTATAAAAAGAATTGAACAGGATGAAATTTGGAAAAAAATATGTAAAGAATTAAATTGGGAGTTTGTTCCTACAATTTAAACATTTTAAAGATAGTATATTATTATTTTATAAACATGGTATATTTACCCAACGAAATTTGGGGATTAATATATGAATATGAAGGATTATATTATAAATATATTGAAATGGTAAAACAGGAATTGGATATTTTATCTTTTAAATGTATTTGTAAGGTGGATGGTGAAGGAAGTTATTCAACAAAATATAAAAAATATAATGGTGTTTGTCCGATACATTGGGGGTTATGGAAATGTTCAATTCGTAATCTTAAAAATAAATCAATGCCAGAAATTACTTTGTTGCCAAATGGTATTTGGAATTGGAAAAATATATATATTCCTGAATGGATTCCAAAATTAAAAAGTGAAATACGTCAAAAAAAACTAAAAATATAATATTTTATTAAATATTTAATATAAATTAACTATTTAATTATTGATTATTTACATACGGGGAAATCCAACAAGGTTAGCACCAATACCGAATCCGGCACCACTTCTGGCCGAGACAGCCATTGAGGGTACATATGTATCAAGGATTGAGAATGTAGCGGCTGCTGTTAAAGCAATAAGAGCTACTTCATCAAGTTTGAGTGATTTCTTTGGAATGGCGTATGCAGCAATTGCAACCATAACACCCTCTACTAAATATTTAACAGCTCTTCGTACAAGTTCTCCTAAATCTAACATTTTTGCTAATTTTTGAAGCATTATAAATAATAATAAGAAAAAAATATATATTAAAATTAAAACTTAAAAGTGACTAGACTTAAGATATTATAGAAATGTCAAAAGAAGGTTTTATTAGAAAAAAAAATTCAGATGGTTCAGAAAATCCGAAATATGTCGATTTATTGGAAGAAGATAAACCAATTTCCGGACAAAAATTTGTATGTGTTTCATTTGTTTCTCCAGAAAATATTTTAAAACAAAAAAATCATTTTTTCTTTCAGGAATTCCTAAAACATTATGATTTTTCGAAATCAGTTGAAAAATTTACACAATTTTTAAATTTTTTAAGTTATAAATATAATTTGAAATTTGAAGATTTAATGGAAGATTTTAAAGAATATACTAAAAGTGAAAAAGATACGTTTACTGAAAATTATGTTTCGGACGAATATAAAAATTTCTTAGATGTAAATGAAGATAGGTTAGATGATGAATTTAATAAAGAATATAATTTTCAAACGAGTACTAGAGGATTGAAAATTAGAGGGACATACTCTACACAAGAAGAAGCAGAGTTGAGATGTAAATTATTAAGAGAGGTTGACCCAAACCATAATGTTTATGTAGGTCCTGTGGGAATGTGGATGCCTTGGGAACCTGAAGCATATAAAACTGGACGTGTTGAATATCTCGAAGAAGAATTAAATCAATTAATGAATGAAAAAAATAAAAATGAAGCATCGGCTAAACAAGAATTTGAAAAACGCATTGTTGAGGCTAAAAGAGCTGCTATCGAAGAAAATAAAAAAATAGCTAGAGAATCTGGGGCAAAACTAACTCAAAATATTGATAAAGATGGTAATCTAGTAGGTATCAATAATACTATAGAAAATACATTAAGTTCAAAGGAAGAAGTTACATCAGCAGATATTAGAAAGGAGCTATTTGAAGGAAATAATATTGAGAAAAATGGTGCTATTAAAAATGCAATGGAGAGAGGAATAATACCAGATAGTAATACGAAACTCTCTGAGAAAAAGGATTAATTTTTAATAATTTTTATATTTAATTATTAAAAATTTACCATTTAGTTTTTTTTACATTAATTGCGGGGCCTTTTCTGCCTCCTCTAGGGTCAAATGCTTGACCATCATCTTCATCGTCTGAATCTAGTCCCTTTGACATTTCCCAAAATTCCTTTGAACCTAGTTTAAAATCTCTATGAGCAACAGCTTTATACCAAAAAATTTGGTCTTCTAATCTATTTGATTTGGCATTATTTGCTACAACCAAACATTCATAATTTTCCGTACATTGGTCCATTACTTGACAAAAACTTTCAAATGTTGGAAACATACCAGCAAAATTTTCATATATTCTTTTTCGATTAGCTATATAAGGTTCTCTTAGAATAAATGTATAATCTATATTTGTTCTAAGATTTGGTGGAACGCCTAGAGGATACTGCATAGTAATTACCAACATTACCTTCCAGTGGCGACCATTCATGAAAAGTAATCTCATTAACTTTTCTCTAGCCCATGAATTATCATACAAACAATCATCTAAAATAACGAAAGTTCTAGGGTCAATATTCGACCTACCGTATGCTTCTTTTTCTTTTTTTACCTGTTTCATTACTATTTTTTGCCTTTTTAATATATTTTCAATAATAGCAGTATTATATTCATCATGAATAAATAGTTTAGGCACCATTGCACCATAAAATCCATTACCGGCTTCCGTACCTGAAATAACTGTTCCGATTGGAATATCCTGATGATAATATAATAAATCTCTTACAAGGAAACTTTTACCTGTATCACGACGCCCAATTAATACAATAACAGGTCCTTGATTTTCATTTGGTTTAAAGGTTATTTTTTTCATATCAAATTTTTTTAATTCCAAATTCATTTCTATAACTAAATAACTTACTTATTTTTTTTCCTTTTTACGCATAAATTCGACTAAATCAAATAAAAATCTATATTAAAAATGTTTGAAATTAATTATAGTAAAAATAATAATAAAAAATTATTTGAATATTTAGAAAAAAATGGTTTTTCCGATACTCAAAATTATATACCATTGTATTCTTTATATTTTTCTATAAATGACACTAATTATAATAATATTAATTTAAATAATAAATTTGCTATTTGTGATATTTTAAATAGAAAGGATAACAACAATTTTGTAGTTAAATATGAAGATAAAACAACAAATACAATACATAAAAATAATTCATTTTTTAAATTTTCACCATTATTAGACCCTGTAAAATTTATGGTTGGTAAATATAGACATTTGTCTAATGAAATTTTATACTCATTACCTAAAAATAAAGCTAATATATGTTGTAAAAAAGTTTTAGATACTAATAATTCGGCTTATGTAGATAGTTTTTTTTCATATTTATCATCAAAATTAAATACTGAGATGGGATTTATACATGGTATACAATTTTATGGTTCATTTTTAGCTGTTCAAAATGAATTCAAATTAAATATATATGATGACTTAGAATATTTATTTGATTCTCCTTTCTTTCATGAAAACAAAAACAATCTTTTTGATATTGAAGATATTGACGAAGAAAAAATATTGGAAAGTGATACTCGAAATTACAGAAAAAAAATAAAATTTGAGGATAATAATGAAAAAATTGTAATTAAAAGTGATAATTTAGATAATACTATATTCGGAGGATTATTTGAAGAATTAACTATAAAAAATTTAAAAATTCACAATTCTGATATAATGGAGGAATATTCTAAAGAAAATATAACTAAAAATAAAACCCAGAGTGTAAAAAAAACAAATTCGACTTGTTCATCTAGGTCGTCTAATACACATGAAAGTGAAGAAAATAGTAACAATGATGAAGAAGGTGATGAAGAACAAAGTTTTTCAGAAAGTAGTTTAAGTAATTCACAAATGTCAGAATATTCAAGTATGGATGAGGATGAAATTGTAAACGCAACAGTTTATAATTTTCCCGTCCAAATAATATCTTTGGAAAAATTACACGATACGCTTGATTCATTATTGGAAGATGATGATAATGAATTAAGTAATAAAGAATGGTCTTCGTGTTTATTTCAAATAATTATGATATTAATTACATATCAAAAACTATTTAATTTTACACACAATGATTTGCATACTAATAATATAATGTATTATGAAACAGATAAAAAGTTTATAAATTATAAATATAATAATATTTATTATAGAGTTCCAACATATGGAAAAATATATAAAATAATTGATTTTGGAAGAGCAATATATAATTTTAAAGGGAAAACTATATGTAGTGATAGTTATCATCCAAAAGGTGATGCAGCCACACAATATAATTTTAAACCATATTTTAATGAAAAAAAACCTAGATTAGAACCTAATAAAAGTTTTGATTTATGTCGATTAGGTTGTTCATTATTTGATTATTTTATAGAAGATATCAAAGAACAAAAAACTATAAAAGACCCTATTGCGAAACTTATAATAGAATGGACAAAAGATGATAAAGGTAGAAATATTCTTTACAAAAATAATGGGGAAGAAAGATATCCTGAGTTTAAATTGTATAAAATGATTGTACGAACAGTTCATAATCATCTACCGGAATCACAATTGTCCAATAAATTATTTACACCATTTATATCTTCTAAACGAAAAATAAAAAAACAAAAAGTAATTAATATTGATAAAATGGAGTCTATGTGTTAAAAGTAATATTATTGGTTTATATCAATAATATTATAAATTAAAAATCGGGCGAATTTGTAAAAACTTGCGGGACCTTTGTAGATATTTCTGACGCACCCAACTGTTTCATAACAAAATTACCTAATAATACACTTAAATATACCAATAATGTATCTCTGGCTAATAATTTTACTGGTTTATTTTCTTTTAAAATAAATCTCATTTCAATAAATTTAAAAATTAAATATGCCGTTGATACGGCAAAGCCTATCAAATATATTGAATTTGACATTTATATAATTATTTAAAAATATTTATGTAAATAGACGCATTAACCCAAAACTTCAATATCATCTAAAATAGGAGGAGTCTCTAATTTTAATTTTTTATCTAAATTATGAATATCTATTTTATCTAATTCTAAGTTAGTGTCACTGAAAATCTTTATAGGAGCATCATCATAATCATCGTCGTCATCATATTCTGCTTCTTCTGCTTTTCGTTTTTCATTTGCTTCTTTAGATATTTTTTCTAATCTTTCTAAAGTTTTAGGTGCTTCTACTTCTGTAGATTTGTTTGTACCCATATCTAAAACAGAATCTTTATCGTTAAATTTTAACTTATTAACAACGGATTCCTTGGGTGATGATGGAGCAGCAATTTCACTATTAACCTTAGGTGTAACTAAGGCTGGTTCTCCTTTTTTATCTTCCATCATAGGGGGTGTTTGTATAATCAAATTAATATTTTGCTTATCTGAATTTTCAGAAGAGTTTGTTTCTTTAACAATATCTGGTTGACTAGGTTCACTTGATACTTCCTCTTTCTTTTCACTTAACTCTGGTTTTTCTAATGTTATAGAATCTTCTTTTTTAGTGATTGTTCCGCTGTCACCATCTTGTAAATCATTCGTTTCCTCCAATTCTTTTTCAAGTTGTTTTTTCTCTTCTTCGTCAACAGTTTTTTCAATTGTTTCTTCAATAACTTCTTCATCGACAGTTTCATCTATATATGCTCTTAGTATTGTTTCTACAGGCATATTTTCTCTTATTACATTTAAAATAGATTCTTGACACATTAATTCCGCTTCTCGCATATTTTTCTGATAATTTAAAGGTAATACATTACTTTCAAAAAGATAAACATTTGAATATAATTTTCGTGCATAAGCTATATAGCATTTATGAATAAAATCATTTAATTTTGGAATATCAATGTCTATTTTTTTTTGTTTCTGAGATACTCTAATGCTAGTTAAAATTTTTAATTGTGTGATGTGAACACAAGTTAATAAATCTTCTAAATACTCACAATGGCTTTTTTTAACAATACGTTTTGTTTCTTCATCAACTATAACAGCATTCCATTTTGGGACTCTGGAGAGAAAATTTTGAAAGGTCATTAAATATTTTTCTTCTTCGTCATTATCTAAACATAATTTTATTGCTTCTTGAAATATTGATTTAATACCCTCAATTATTAATGGAGTCAATATTGTTACTAAACGAGAAGAATACTCGTTTTTAGCCTCAGACAAAACATTTACATTGTAATCGTCCATTTACATTTCTAATATATTTTCTAAATTTAACTTTTTCCGCATAAAATATAAATTTAAAATTGTTAATATATATAATTTTTCATTTCTATATTCGCTTCTAATTTTATCAAAATAAATTAAATATAAATACTTATCTTTACTATTTTCTTCTTTTTTACTATTTTCTATATATTTTATTATATCTAAACCACTATAAGCCTTCTCATATAATTTGTCCACAAAATCTCTACAACTTTCAATGTTTTTATAATTGCTTTTTTTAATAATATTTTTTTCCAACCAAAATTTACGTTTTTTTATAAATATATTTTCATTGATATGTTTTTTTTTATATCGATGTAAACTAGTTATACTATTATCTAAATAGGGATAAGGTATATAAATATTACAAAATCTTGATAATATAGGTTTTAGTAATCTATTTTCATTTTCAACAAGTATAAAGAATCGTGTTGTATGACTAAATTGTTCTATACATCGTCTTAGAGCAGATTGTGCGTCAATAGTTAATTTATCAGCATTAAATAATACAATACTTTTAAATAAATTGTTGTGTTTGTTGTGAATATTTGTTTTTGCAAAAAATTTTAGTTCATCTCTTATAAAACGTATACCTTTGCTATGAGCACAATTTACATACATTACATATTGATTTATTTTTTGTTTATTATTATGATAAATATCCTTTATAAATTTATTTAAGATGGTTCTTTTACCATTTCCTGAAGGACCATAAAATATAATATGTGGTATTTTATTTTTACTTATAAAAAAGTCTAATTTATTTTTAACCTTTGTATGAATATCTAAAGACATCTAATAATTATAATTAAATTATCTCTAACTATAATTATTTAAAAAATATTTATCGTCTTTTTCTAGATTTTTTTTTTGGTTTTCTTTTTTTACAACACTTACAACATTTACATTTATTTCCTCCTGTATGTTTGTATCTTCTTTTTTTATTTGTTTTTTTCTTTCTTTTTTTATTTGTTTTTTTACGCGATTTTCTTCTGCGTTTTTTTGTTTTTTTGTAACCACCATTTCTCATGGGCCATTGGGTAGAAGGTGGCAGTTTTTTATATACCTGCATAAATAATTTTTTTTGGGCATCTGTAATCTGTTGATTTACTGGAGTATTACGTATAATAGCATTTAAAGCATCATACTCACTTTCATCTACTAGTACGTCATTTTCTTTTGCTATTTTCAATAATGCCGCAGCAGCATTTTTTTCTTGAAAATTTTTACCCAGTGTTTCAATAGCTACTTCCCAATCGGCGTCTTTTGTCTCAGCCATATATAATATATATCAACATAATTATATTATATATTCAATTATTCAGTAGTTTCTTCGGTGGTTTCTTCGGTGGTTTCTTCAGTAGTTTCTTTGGGATATCCGTTTCTTATCCAATCTAATTGTCTATTAATTTCTTTAATAGTTAAAAAATTACCTTCTGATAGTGGATTATCTTCATTTATTAATTGATTGATTTCCTTCAATTCCTGTGTTAAAATCTTAAACACATTTCTATCTGAAATAGCTGTATTAATAAGAGATGTAATTGTATTTTTCTCATCATCTACTAAAATAAAATCTGTTAATTTTTCCATGTTTTTGATTTTAAGACATAAATTTTCAATCTTATCTGTCATTATATATAATCTAAATATAAAATAATATGAAAACTTTACACATTTCTGTTTTTGAATCAATATATTTGATATATATGTTTTTATTTTTTAAGACAAATATTGATTTTAATATATTTGATACACCTAAAGGTTGGTGGTTTGAACATTTGGTGGGGAATAATTATGGGTTGCGTATTTGTCCATTTGGTAGAGTAGCTATATTTGGTTTAATTTTTATTTTATTGGTTAGGCATATAGTAAACATACCAAAATTATTTATAAAAATAAGTTTATTTATATCAGTAATACTTTCTTTTATGAACTTAAATGCGGTGGTTTACTTAATTCCTATATGGTTATTAGAATATAATAATATTAACACTAATAAGAAACTTTAAAAAAAGAACTAAAAAAATATACTTTAGTACAAATAAAATATGTGTTAAGTATATAATGGAACCCGCCCCAATTAACGCATTTTCGGTAGAGCCTAAAGATGGCTTTCAAAATTCAAATCATTCTATTTTATTTGACCATACTCTTATTTCTGGAATTGATGAAGCCAGTGGTATAACATTTAGATGTGGAAATATTATGGCTTTATCCGCACCGTCTAAGGGTTTGTCAGAAGAGGATGGTGATGGTGCCAAATATATGAGTTTCTTTTTAGAACATGGTGAAGAAATCACAGAAGCATGGTTCAAAAAAGTAAATGATAAATTAACTGCTATTAATGAAGGAATAACTGACCCTGATAAAAAAATTAAAATTCCAACTGATTACAAAGAAATTGATTCAATGAAAGGTGAAAAATATAGTGCACACTATGAAGTTCTTCATGATAATTTAGTTAGAGACTTAGATCAATTTTTGAATACTAATATATTCGAGAATCAGGAATGGGGCCTCGAACCTGATGCTAATAAAGAAATTCAAACTACGTTAAAAAACTATTTTGGCGGGAAGAAAACGAGAAAAAATAAGAAATATAAAGATGCGGGAAGACTAGATAAAGCATATCAATTATTGTTTAATAACGATTTGTGGCAAACTCAAAAATTTGGTGGTTTTGACGCTGGAAAATTAGGACCATATGGTGTTTTTTATGATGGATTAGTTAATAAAGAGCAGCGTCAAATGATAGGAGACGCCGCCAAGAAATTGAAAGAATTTATAAATCAATCTATTGAAGGCGTTGAAGGCGTTGATGTATTATTTTTATGTGAATCAGTTGATCATTTGGATAAAATATTGGGAGACAATTATACTTGTGTGTCAATAAAAAAAACCGAGGACGAAATTTATTCTGCTATTTATAAAGATTCTGGAATTGGAGTTGAGGTATCAGGGGAAGGAACTGATACAGATAATGCTGAATTTGGAATATTTACCATAAATAAAGAAAAAAAATCCATAAAAGTGGCAGTAGTACATACAAAAGAAAAAGTAAAAAAAATGAAGAAAAAAAAGTGTCTGGACCTAATAAACAAAAGTGGGAGACGTTCATTGAAAAACTTGGAGATGTACATTACATGGTAGGAGATACAAATATGACAGCAAAAAAATCGAAGGTGAGTGATAAGAAGACGTTTTGGAAGAGCATGGAGAGAACGGACGGAACGAAGCTGGTGAACGAAGCTGTAGTACCAACAAGAGAAATAAGTAAAGTTAGGTTAGGGAACGCGTTGAAGTGTAAAGTAAATGGATTTTTAAACAATCAAATAAATAAAGGTGGGGATGCGGCGGCGGAGGTAGACGGTATGGTAATTTTAAAATTGCAGCCTTTCTCCGCGGATACTACCTCTGCGACTGAGACAGAGGCAGTGTCTCCCCAATCTACATGCAAATGCGTCCCCCGAGAAAAAACGGGTGGAAGAAAACGTCGTAGAAGAAAAACAAAAAGAAAGAGAAAAAGAAAACCTAAGAAAAAAACAAAAAGAAAGAGAAAAAGAAAACCTAAGAAAAAAACAAAAAGAAAGAGAAAAAGAACAAAAAAGAGATAATAAATAAATGTAAAAGAAATGTGTATTAAGTAGAATGAAATATAAAAATATTTAATGAAGAATAATTTTATTATATATTAAATAAAATTATTTTAAGCCCAACTTTGTAAGGAATGTGAGTAAGGGTTTTGATTGAAAGCTTCAATCATTGCAGGGTTATTTCTTTGACAATCAATTGCTCTTTCTCTAGTATTTTTACCAGATATTTCACCATGGGTTTGCATACTAGGGAGAGCTTTTGACATACTGGGATATAATTGTG
>PAAW01000072.1 GCA_002699515.1 Methanobacteriota archaeon | reverse complement strand
TTTTTGTTCTACTGGTATGAAGTCCCCCTCAATAACTACAATTTGATCTGGCCTACCTCTTAAACCGATTTCTTCGTCTGATAAGATTGATGAATCTTTACTATCATCACTATAATTAATTTTAGTTGAATAATCAATACCTAGTTCAATACTCAATTTTTCCCTAGCAGCTATTGAACGAAGAACTCTATGTAATTGTGAAGAAGATAAGATTAACCAAACAAATGCTACTAATGCTAAAACTAATGCTGCTTGTTGTCGATCATCTGCGGCATATAACGATACTCCATGTATCATAATCACAATGGAAGAAAGTAATACAAATCCTTCAATTCTTCCTCCACTAATCCACCCTCCAACAAAATCAACAGTTTGCCAAACGGGAGTGAATATATTTTGATTAAACGTGGAAATTTCATCCTTTGTTTCAATTTTTGGCTCTATCCAACCAAATTTTTCCCTCCAAGGTAATGCAATCATTAATACTGATACAAATAATACACTAGCAGATAACATTACGAGAAATTTCCCTAATTCTTCAGGTGGTAAAATATCTGTTGTGAATAATGACCATGAAATTTCATTTGAATCTAAACTAACTCCTCGAATAATTACAACACAACCATTACAATCAGAACTTAACCTAAATGTAATCCGCTCTTCTGAACCATTATTCAATTCAAATGGACCTGCTACTAAATTATTTGAGTTATCAATAATGATTAAATCTGTACCATTCCAACCATTACCTAAAGAATCATACATGTCTAAATAATACCATCCTGAATCAAGATCTCCTATTTTTTCCGAACCAAAACCTGTTCCTGAAATCCCTAAATAATCATCTTGAAGAATAACAAATGCAACCGAATCTATGAGAAAAATAACCACAATTGATAATGTCCAAGTCCATACAGCAATTTCTCTACGTGAATCAATACTACGGTTATGAAATGATTCCATTTTTTCATGGATTTTTTGATGTTTTTCTATTCCTGCACTAATTGCATCTCCCTTTCCATCATGTCCTTGTTTTGCTAATTTCCATGAAAGTGGACAATAAGCATGGCGTTCTAAATCACTTGCTGAAACTGAAATTGCAATTCCATTAGCATCTTTCCAAAACCCATTTTCGTCTTGAAATGCTTCGTCCATTGAAACGCCCCCTATCTACTGAGATGTACCTCTGACATCAATCTAACGTCTTAAAGTGTTGAATGTTTTCTAGAATTTATGAGGCGATGCCATTATGAAGGGGTGGTCAGTAGCCCCGCCGCTGAGGAACTATAATGGAGGAGACACCGACACCATTAGTTGATTTTGAAACATACGAAGCGAATGCTGTTAATATCGGAACGCAGCAAAGAAGTGCTGATATGATGAAGTTTATTCAAGAAGTTAGAGACGATGGATTATATCTGATTGATTTAGCAAAAACTGATGAAAGAATCCGTATAATTACTAAATTTATCAATCAATATGAACCTGAACAAATTGCTGTAACAAGCGCTCGTCAATATGGACAAAGACCTGCAAGAAAATTTGCTGAGGCAATTGGTGCAAAGTCATCAGTAGGGAGATTCATTCCTGGAACTTTCACAAATCCTAAATTACCTTCATTCTATGAGCCAAGAATGTTAATTGTCACTGATCCTGCTGCAGATCAACAAGCAGTGAGAGAGGCTGTTGGTTCTGGTGTTCCAATTGTTGCTATTTGTGATGCAAATAACAACCTTAGAAATGTAGACCTTGCATTACCTGCAAATAACAAAGGAAGAAGAAGTTTAGCATTATTATATTGGTTACTAAGTCGTGAAGTTCTGAAAGAACGTGGACAAACAAACGATGAAACATGGGCTGAAGAAAATAATATTGATGATTGGGAATCTACATTCTAATCTTTTTAGAACCATTTTCTAACCAAGTTAAAACTCTTGTTGCTAGTTCATTAATATCTTTTACTTCTTGTAAAGAACCTCTAAATTTTGAACCTCCAGGTAAATGTTTAGTGAATGAAATTCCATGTCTCTTTAATGCATTTTTATTATCAATTCCAGTTAATTTTGTTAATTCAACATATCTATTCCAACACCAGCTTCTAGCAATAAATTCTTGTTGAATCTCATCAGCATTTAGCCATTCGTCTTTAATCCAAGGCGCATTTGATTTAATCAAACCTAATTCTTGTTTAATTTGATGAAAGACTTGGGGATTTCCAATTGCCCCTCTACCTATCATTACTCCTGCGGCTCCTGTTTTTTCTAGACAAGCAGATGCACTATTTGCATCTATAACATCACCATTTGCAATTACAGGAATAGATACTGCATCAACTATTTTAGTAATCTTAGACCAATCTGCTTCTCCCCTATATCCCTGTTTTAATGTCCTACCATGAACACATAAACGAATTATTCCAATATCTTCTAATCTTCTAGAAATCTCTAATGCGGTGTCTTCACCAGAACCTGTACCTAATCTTAATTTTGCAGAGATTGGTACGCTGCTAACTTTAATACATGCTTCAACCATTTCAATTAATTTATCTGGCTTACCTAGTAAAGCTGCACCTGCATCATTTCTACAAACCTTAGGAGCAGGACATCCAAAATTAATATCAATAACATCTACTGATTCATTATTACATAATAATTCAGTAGCCTTAACCATTTCATTAATATCTCCTCCGAAAATTTGTGGGATGAATGGATCTTCTAATGGGTGAGTAGATACTTTTGTCCAGGATTTAACAGAACCCCTAGTTAATGCTGTAGATGAAGTGAATTCACTAATTGTAAAGTCTGCGCCACATTCTTTTGCAAGAATTCTAAATGGTAGATCACTAACTCCTTCCATTGGGGCCAAAAAAAATGGAGGGTTTTTATTTTCCATTATAATCACATGAAATTATCTATAAATATATCTTACAACTCTTTTTCTAACAATTCCGCAACTCTCCGTATTCTACGCAATGCTCTATCTACTCTGTCTCTTACAAATACAATTATTTCAGAATAATCTGTTCCACTCCATTGATATCCAAAAGATAACCTTCCACCTAATAAATTTAATAATAGCATTGATTTTTCATTAGAAATTTTTTCTAAAACACCTTCAACATCAGATATCTTAAATGATTTTGTTCCAATTTTATTCACAATCTTATTGGCTTCTTTTTCACCTAATTGACGTATTAATCCCCCTTTATGTAATAACCATTCATTTCCACGACGTAAAAATTGTGTTTGTAACATATTCCAAATTAAATAAGGCAATCTATCATAACGTGGGACCTTTTCTAAAAATCCAGCACTTCTAAAATGCTCCATAATCCTTTGAATCTTAGCCCTTTTATGTTCTTTGAAAATTGCTTCTAATTCATCTAAAGATTGGGGACCTGATTCATTAACCATATGATTCCATAATAGAATTTGAAGACTTTGATCATCCATAGACTTACCAGGACGATCCCCCAGTAATCCTAAATCCGACATCCATAATGTTTGCTCGCTACAATTTTGAGATTTTGCAGGAGGGACATATTCTTGAATCCATATTCGGTTTGAACAATCATCTCTTTCTTCAATTCTATTAATCGCTTTTATTTCTTCCATCCATTTTTTTGATTGATTTAGTCTTAAATTTAAAATTTGTTTTGCCTCCTCAATCATTAAATCGATAGCACCAATTAAACTACCAGTTCTTAGGAAATATATTCTTGAACCTGCGCCTTTATGTGTATGACCAGTAACAATTCTTGAATCTAATAATCTACCAAGATGATGATGCAAAGTAGCTGGAGAAACTGCTAAAGATTCTGCTAAAAAAAGTGATTCATAACCTTTCCAAGGTTTTGATAAAAAATGCTCATTTAACATCCTATATAGTGGAGGACCTGCTAAATTTCCTTGAGAATCTTCACTTCTTCTTCGTATCAAATTTAAACTAGTCGCTAACCATTCGAGTAATTGTTCTTTATTTCTTTCAGCACCCGGCAAAGCAACTTCCTCTATTCGGAGACTGAACATACAGTCACGGGTGAGTCAACAGCATTTAGCAATTATCTGAAAATATATCTAATTATTCGACTTTCAGTGGTTTTTCAAGCCGCCAAAGTCCTAGAACGTTCATCATTCCATTCATAATCAATTTTTCTTGTTCTGTTTTCATCCTTTAATGCAAACATATCTTCTAAATGGGGTGCTAATTCTAATTTCTCATGTAATATCAAACCTCTATCTTTCAATACCTTTACTGCTGAATGAACTGTAGCCCTAGTCCTACCAATTCTTCTTCCAAGTTCTGCTTGGGATTCTAGAGGATTCCCCTTTCTTAATTCATTAATTACTAATTTTTGTGCTTCTGACAACCCTACAGGCATTAATGAAGCAGCACGAGAATCGTCTTCGATACCCATTGATCTTAGAACTTTAATCTGACTTGGGGCTCCTGCATAATGACAAGTGCGTCCATTAACTCTTACAATTGTTAAACTTCTCTGGTTTTTCAGGACATCAATATGGTGCCTCAATGTACCATTTGCTGCGTTAAGTTCCTTCTGTAATTCTCTATAACATAATCCTGGGTTTTGTGTTAGTGTTTCAAGTATCTTTGTTCTTAATGGATGTTCCATTAGTTTATTCCTACGATTAGAAACGATTCCAGAGAAAAAAAATCCTTTTGTTCCATAAAAAGGAACTATTGCAATAATTGCGCTACCAAAACCAGTAAACCAAGTACAAACTGTAGCTATAGAAGCAACAAAAAAAGGTCGGCGTCTTACAGCCTGTTCAATTAATGCCATATACCGTTTTTTACTACTTAGGACTTTAATGTGTTGGCTTAATGTTTACAAGATTATATCTTTTTAATCATATTATTATTAATTTTGATATATCCAACAATTGGACTGAATAATTTTCCAATATTGGTCCCATAATCTGTAAGTAAATATCTTACCTTTACAGGTGGGCCTGGAGATACATCTCTATGCACATAATTATTTTCTATTAATAATTTTAATTTATCAGATAAAGTTCTACTAGAAATTCCTTCTAATAACTTCTTTAACTCATTAAATCTCTTTCCTCCTGCAATATATAATGCAGACATAATTTCAACTGTCCACTTACCTGAAAGAATATTTAAAGATTGTACAGCGGCATTTACTTCCCACTTTTCTCCCCATTCTTCTTCTTGGTTTCTACTCCCCAAGATAGAACGGATTTCAGTACCTATTTCTATTACTTCATTAATTTTTTTTTCAACAATATTAACTGTTTTTTTAGGTAAGGGAAGAGGAGGTTGTGACACATTTACACCTGTTGTACCCTGTGCACTAAGTGTAAAATATAAACCTTAGTTATATAATTTGAAACTAGTTATTTTGGTAGGTTGGTCTTCGCGATTCTATTAATGCGCTTAAACCTTCTAAAGCATCACTTGTTGAAAATATTTTTTCCAAACGATCTAATTCTAATTGTAACCCTGCATCTAAATTTGTTTTCATGCTTTCATTAATCAATTGACTAGCCATGATTAATGCTATTGGTGCTGCTCGAGACAAACTTTTGAATTGGCGAACTACAAATTCATTCTCTGCATCAAAACCAACTGGAGTATGCCCTGATAAAATCTCAGAAAGTGCATTATCTCCATAAAACCTCATTATTGTTTCAATTTTTTCATTAATCTCTTTTGGTTTACCTCGGTATTTATTTTCATAATCAAGTGCTGCTAAAGTCAAAATTGTGTGTTCAATATTTGTTTCTGAAGATAATTCATCTACAATTCCTAGTTGGTGAGAAAACTCACCTCCGATTCTATTACCTGCAAGTATAGCCCAACGAGCAACTTCGACCCCTACTATTCTTGACATTCTTTGAGTTCCTCCTAATCCTGGATAAATTCCTATTCCAGTTTCAGGAAACCTAAATTCTGTTTTCTCAGAACCAATTCTATAATCACAAGATAGTGCAAATTCTAAACCTCCTCCATATGTTATTCCGGTTGTAAGTGCAATTGTTGTTTTTGTTGATTTTTCAATAGTATTCAATAAATCATGTCCTGCTTGAGTAAATTTAAAAATATCTTCAAATTTATTTTCCCTCAATTTTTCAACAAAGAATTTTACATCTGCTCCCGCAATAAATGCCTTACCAGCTCCTTCAAAGACTATCGTTGTTACATCCTCGTTTTCATTTAGATTGTCTACAATTTTCTGAAGTTGCTCTACTACATTTTCATTCAAAGCATTCATTACTTCTGGACGATTTATTAGAACTCTGGCAATGCTTCCTTGCATTTTAACTTCAACTAATTCAAAATCAAATTCTTCGGTACGATCTCTAAACCATTCAGGTATTTCTAATCCCGTTTCTTTGTCTTTTTCAGAACGTGAATATGCACTGCAATATTTCTGATAAAATTCTCTAACAAGTTGACTACTCTCTTTTACTCCCATCTGATTCATCATTTCAAATGGTCCTTTTTGCCATCTTAAACCTACTTTAGCACCACAATCCACATCCTCTAATCTACAAATCTCTTCTGCAACAATTTGGGTTGCAACTAAAAATGTAATCCCCAACAATCTATTTTTTATTTCCTCTTTATTCTTTGGTTCATCTGTTGTTTCTTCAATAACCCAATTACTATTTGAGTTCACGGTTTTCCTCAATAATGATGCTCCTTCAAATCTTGGAGTTTCTAGTTGCTTAGATAAATAATCTGAAGAATGCAAAGCAATCGGTAAGCCTGTTGCATTCATTAAAGCAAAAGGCCCCATTCCTATCTCAAATACCTCCATAGCAATAGCGTCTATTTGATCTGGTGTTCCTAATCCATCTTCTAAAATTAATACTGCTTCATTAAGCCAAGGAACAAAGAATCGATTAACTACAAAGCCAGGTCTATCCTTACATGTTATTGGCACTTTTCCGATTCTTTTACAAAATTGTTCCACTCTCTCGAGTGTTTCACCACTAGTTTCATCACCAGGAATTATTTCTACCAATCTATTTTTTGCTGGATGATAAAAGAAATGTAATCCAATAAATTTTTCAGGTCTATTTGTAGATTTAGATAACTCATTTACAGATAGTGAGGATGTATTTGTGGCAATTACTGTATGTTCTGCACAACTTTTGTCAATAATATCGAAAACTGCTGATTTAACATCTAAATCCTCAAAAACTGCTTCTATTACTATATCTGTTGCAATATCAACATTACTAGAATCAACAATTGGGAGAATATTATCCAGAACTTTTTCAACTTTTTCTGGAGTCATTATTCTTCGACTAATTGCTTCATCAAGAGTTGCTCTAATCATACTAATGCCTCGATCAATTGATTCTTGATCTCTATCAATCAACTGAACTTGGAATCCTTCTTGAGCGGCCTTTTGTGCTACACCACTTCCCATTGTCCCAGCACCCACTAATGCTACAGATTCAATTGGCTCCATAGACAGGCCGAGATATTGATGTTAGATGAACTACTCGCTTCTAATTTATAGTGTAATCAATAGGATAATGTGTGTGCATCTGTTCCTCAATACATGACCGAAGAGACTGAAAAAAAGAAGGGCTTTTTGAAAAGAGCGGCGAGTGGTGCTTCAAAAACTGCTGGCGGTGCTATAAATAATGCAAAAAATAAAGCAAAGGCAAAAGCCACAGAATACGTCGTAGAACAAGCAAAGAAAAATGCTGAAAAGCAAATAGATGATGTAAAAAATAAATTATTTGGAAAAAAGAAAAAATAGTACAAATAGATTAGTAACATATTCTCATGCCGGAGGCATGAGCAAGGGACCTCATAAAGCCGATTCCAAATTAAATATCCTCCTTGTTCATGTATGGTTTTGGCCACATATTGGTGGAGGGAATCAACATGTCGAGCATATTGGCAAGGAATTGGTAAAAAGAGGACATAAAGTAACTGTATGGTGTGCAGATGTTCCTAAACATGATGAAAAAGAATTCCAAAGAGGAGGAATAAATGTTGTTCGATTTAGTCCTAAAAGAGTTTTAGGCGGTGTTGATCCTGTTGTATCAACAAATCATCTTAGTATTGATGAATTTGATTTAATTCATTTACATGATACTTTGCCTACATTAATTCGTCAAGTTTTGAAGAGAGCAAAAAAACAAAACAAACCAATTGTTACTACATATCATAATGATTATATTAAACATGGATTTATTGCAAATCTCATTAAAAAAATTAGATGGGCTATGCAAGGAAGAAAAACTTTGCATTCATCAAATGGAAGAATTGTTTTAACACCGTTTTTTGAAAAATTATTGAAGGAAAAAGGAGTTAAGGGGGATATCGACATAATTCCTAATGGGTTTGTTCCAATACTTGAATCAGGGATTAGGCCATCAAAATTACCAGATAATATTGAAAATGAACGCCCCACATTAACATTCATTGGTCGCTTATCAGAGCAAAAAGGATTAGATGTTCTTTTGAAAGCGTGGGAAATTTCAGGTCTTAATTCAAAACCAGATTTCGATTTGATCATTGCAGGGAAAGGAGAGTTAGGAGAATGGTTAGAAAAACAAGTTATGAACATCTCATTTTCAAAACATATTCATGTACTAGGCGTTGTATCCGAGGAAGAAAAACAATGGTTATTTGAAAACTCTACAGGAATGGTAATACCATCTAAGTTTGAAGGTTTACCTACTGTATTATTGGAAGCTATGCATAATAAATTACCTGTGATAATGTCAAATGTCAATGGATTAGGAGAATTAGTGGATGATGCAAAGAGCGGTTTATCATTTAATTCTGGATCTGATATTGAATTATCAAAAACAATGAATGCATTAATTTCATCTCCTAAAAAACAACTAAATGAATGGGGAGATGCAGGGAAAATTGCTGCAGAAAAATACCTTTGGGGAAATGTTACTGAAGAAATAATAAAATTATACAATCGTATATTAAAATAAGAGGGATATTATGGAAAATTTACCATCACTAATTTGGTTTCATAATGATATGTCTCCATTAGGTGGAGCACAAAGAGAAATCCTTACTGCAATTCCAAAACATAAAGAAAAATGGAATATAACTTTTGTAACACTTAATGCACCAGAAGAAGTTTGTAATTTCTTAAAAGAAAATAACATCCCATTGATTACTCCCAAAAAACCTTGGATTAATCCGAAAGGTGGCCTTAATGAAATGACTGCAAAAACAGGTAGATCACAATTAAAAGAGTGGAATAATCTAGTTAATGACACTGAAAATAATAATTTAAAAAAGTCAATTAATGATGCAGATGCAATATTGATTTCAGCATCTGGCTCATTAGAAGTATTATCTATTCTACCTACACATATTCCTTTGCATGCTTATCTTATTGAAATGCATAGAGGATTACATGATGATGTGCTACACAGAAAGATAAATGGAAAACCAATAAGACCATTATGGCTAACAAAATTGATGCTTTCATATCATAAAAGATGGGATAAGAAATGGCACAGAGTTCTATGGAATAGACCTAATACATCCATCTCATCTAATACTCCTACAAGTGCTAGGCGTTTGGCAAAAGCACACGGATGGAATATTATAGAAAATCAATCATTAGCAGGAAACTATCCCTCTCGAGACAATGAATGTCGACCTGGAGGAGTAGGTGTATTATGGCCAGCTGTAAATACAACTTTATGGTCCAAAAAAGCATCTTCATCTGAATTAGAATCATGGGAAAATTTTGAACTAAAGCCAACTGGAGAATATCTTGTAACTGTAGGTAGGGCAAGTTATATGAAAGCAAGTTTAGATGCATTAAGAATTGCAAAAAATTCAGAATTGCCTTTAGTTCATATTGGTGGGGGAAATACTGAAGAATTGAAAAAAGAAGCAAGTAAAATTTCTGCTGAATTAATTGTAATGCCTAGAATATCTAATGAAGAAATTACCGCATTAATCAGAAATTCAACAGCACTAATTGCTATCGCTCACGGAGAAGGTTTCGGGTTAACTCCAATGGAAGCCATTCTTGTTGGCACTCCTGCATTAGTTGTAGATGAAGCAGGTTTCACACACACCATTACTGATAATGAAAATGGTAAAAGATTACCGTGGCCAAATAATTCAGAAAATATGAATTCTTGGAATGAGGCAATAATACAAGCAAAAATAGATGTAAATAGAATCAAATGGTCTGAAAATGGAAGGAAGAGAATTGAAGAACGTTGGACTCCTCAATTTCAATCTGAATCACTTGCAAGAGCAATGAAAGATTTAGGTGTAGATGTAACAATTGATCCTAATCTCAAGATATTACCTGGATTAGACCCTGCTTAAATCAAAGAAGAGGCAAGTGTTTAGTTGGTGGTGCAATACCTAAATCTTTAGGAAATTCTTTGATTATTTCAGGTATTGGTAAAGGTATCTTTTCTTTACCAATTAGAGCAACTCTACTTGGCTTAGAATCATCTAATACTTGAAGTCCTGTTAGTTCTGCAAGTGTATTGGAAAATTCTAAAATCTCTGAATGATAAGGCATATTTGTGATATCTAAATTATTTTGTGAATGTCCTACATGAACATAACCTTTAGCTTCAATCCAATCTGGTTGTGCTCTTTCGTCTAATCTTGCATATTCTTGTTCATAACCAAACATATTTTCATCTTTAATCAAAGTATGTCTTGCAACGATACGAGTATCTAAACTAGGCAATAAATCAATTGTTTCTTCAAATTTATGCCATGCACCATTATTCCATTTTGGTTTACAAATCCTATCAAAAACCTCTTTATTTGGCGCATCAATACTAACATAAAGTTGAGTTGGCAGAGGATCTAACTTTTCCAAAACTTTTGGTAATGTTCCATTTGTAACTAACATTGTTGTCATTCCATGTTTATGGCATTCATCAATATATTCCCCTAATCTTCTGTATAATGTTGGTTCTCCATTAAGAG
>PAAW01000071.1 GCA_002699515.1 Methanobacteriota archaeon | reverse complement strand
TTATTCTATTATTTGTGAAGAAGAAATCCACAGAAGAGAATCCTTTACCAAAATGGTCAAAATATAATAAAAAGCAATAACTCTTTTTCTAAGTAACAACTCGGGGTTGCATGGCATTCGGTAATACCGCAGAACTGTTAGGCGCCAAGCCCTCACCAATTAGTAAGTCTGAGTATCGTAATCGTCAAGAAAAATTATACTCTCAATTAACTGATGAATCTGCACTAATTATTTGTTCTTCATCTGCAAAGGTTAGGAGTAATGATGTACATCATCCATATAGAACAAATAGTGATTTACTTTATTTGACAGGTTGGAGTGAACCTGATTCAGTATTGCTTGCAATTAAAAGTGACGGCAAATGGAATAGTCATTTGTTTCTTCAACCAAGAAATACAGAATTAGAGATTTGGGAAGGTAGACGTCCAGGTGTTGAAGGTGCATTAGAAGGATGGGCTATTGATACTGCATCCTCAATTGAAGAGGTTGAGGGTGTATTGATTAAGGAATTAGAAAATACAGAAGTTGTTTATCATTCAGTAGGATTTAATTCAATTGTTGATTCTGCAGTTGAAAAAGCAATCAATTCGAAAACAAGAGCAAGGCAGCAAATAGGTGAAGGACCTACCCAAAGAATAGATCCTTCTGGATTAATTGCAGAATTAAGATTAATTAAATCAGAAGCTGAGATTGAATTAATGAGATATTCTGCAGAGATATCTTCTTTAGCACATATTGAGGCTATGAAGAATGGATATGCAGGTATTGGTGAATGGCAGATTCAAGGAATTATTGAAGGATGTTTTAGGTATTTAGGAGCAAGTAATTGGGCATATCCAAGTATCGTAGGTTGTGGTGAAAATGCAACAATCCTACATTATCATGCTAATAATCAGGAATGTAAGGATGGTGATGTAGTATTGATTGATGCGGGTTCCGAATACGAAGGATATGCTGCAGATATCACTCGTTCATGGCCAGTAAATGGGAAATTTACAGAATCGCAAAAGAAAATTTACAATTTAGTATTGAAATCTCAATTAGCAGCAATTGATGCTTGCGTAGTTGGAAATGAATATATTGAGATTCATAGGGCTGCAAGTAAAGTATTAGCAGAAGGACTAGTTGATTTAGGAATAATTACATGTAGTCCAGAAGAAGCATTGGAAAATGGTGAATTAAAAAAATATTTCATGCATGGTACAGGGCATTGGATTGGCCTAGATGTTCATGATGTTGGAATTTACAAACCTGAGGGGAAGCCTCGAAAGTTTGAGTCTGGAATGGTCATAACAATAGAGCCAGGATTATATTTTGGAGATTGGAGACCTGATTTAAACGATTTAGATCCACAATGGGCAGGTATTGGAATCAGAATTGAGGATGATGTATTAATTACTGAAAACGGCCCTGACGTTCTATCTTCAAGATGTCCAAAGAATTTGGATGAGATTGAAAGTTTGATTGGTAGTTCTTAATTTCTAATTCAATAATAGAAAGAATATTTTTGTAATCACAGATTGGTTTTCCAACATCTAGTGAACTAATTGTGGCACCTCCGCTATTATTTACGTAATATACTATCCAAGAAGCCACTTCTATCCGTTGGCTTCCTCCTCCATCATCATTTACAGGTTGGTAATCTACACCATTGTATAGTCCTTGATATTGAATGTTATTTGTTCCACCAGATGTATCTATCCAAGAAGTCATGTCATACCTCCATTGTTTTACATCCATTCCTGGGCACCATCCAGCTCTTGCATATGGCCATGAACCTAGTTGATTAGATACAGTGCCCTCAGTTACCTGTTTCATGCAACCTTCACCATCCGAAGTTCTCGAAGCATTTCCAGCATTAGGGAAATCTTGTTGAGTATCGAAACCATTCATTAAGAATCTATGTTCACTATTACAAAATTCTGCACAATTTGCGTTATCATCATTGAAACCATGTCCTGTTATCAATGCAACAATCTCAGATTTTGCAATTCCTTGAGGTATTGTTAAGTTATGCTGTCTTTTGTAGATTTGCTCATTATTATAATCTCCTCTAAATGCACCTCCTCCAAAGAGGTATTCTCCTGAAACAGGTCTTAAACCGTCATCATTCCAATTGGAAAGTAATGCAATTAGTTTCAAACCACCTTTGTTTGCTCCTGAAAATTTAAATTCATGAACTCCACCTTCTTTTATCATAAAAAGAAATGGTGAAACATCTGTAACCCATTGCCCTTCTCTTCCATATGTCGTAATATATCTTGAAAATTCAGTTCCGCATGTGGAATGATTATCAACTTCATCACAAATTTTCAGATATTCTAGATAATCCCATTCATGACATCCCGCATCATTAGTGCCATCTCCATCTGAATCATATCTTGTTTTATGTTCGTCACAAGAATGGTAAAAATAAAGCTCCAATGTGTTAAATGTAGACATTACACTTGAATTAGGAAATGTGGCATTAGAATAACTATTGTATCCTGAACCCCATCCTCCATTATGCCACTGGTCAAAAATTGTCACTGTAGTAATTCCAGGATCTTGTTGCCGTATTTCTACGTCGAATTCATGAGAATACATTTGTGATTCATGAGCTAAATAATCGAGTTTATATCCCGAATTCCAATCATATAGACTTCCAACTTCTCTCCATCTTTGGAAGTTATCTATTCCATAGTAAAATGTTGACCAGTCACTAATTACCTCTCCTAAACCCCCATTCATGTTGAAAAATCGTTCATCAATATAGTGTATGTGCTCCATCCAGTATGATTCTTCTTCGGGAGTTAATCCAGATAGGTATGAATCAACATTAGATTTTTTAGAATATACATCAGAATGATATGTTGTGTCGAAAGAGGCAAAAAAGAAATGAGTTCCATCATTTGGCAATTTTTCAATTAAGTCTCCTACATTTTGATTCCATAAATCGGTATTGTAACTATTTGCTGCATATTTTGCAAAAAACAAGTAATTGTCGTGTCCAGTCCATTCATTTTGGAAATCCCAATTATTTCCACTTAATGTTTCGAAATTAAAATTTTTGACGTAATCCATAGGATTTGTTCCGTAGGGTCCAGAATTCCATGCGACAGGTAACTGATTTACAGAACAACCATTTTGATCAATAGTCCATTTTTCAGTTGGGCTATTTGGACATTGATCAATGTCTTCTGAAATACCATCAAAGTCTCGATCTGCACATCCAAATTCGTTAACTTCATCAACCAAGTTTGGAGGTGTGTTTGGACATACGTCTAAATCAAATGTTATTCCATCGCTGTCTCTGTCTCCACAACCATTTTCTTTAACAAAAAGGCCTATTGGCGTACCAGGGCATTCATCTGAAAGATCTATGACTCCGTCTTTGTCTGAGTCCCTTTGATAGTCATCACAACCATAAATGTCAACAGAAGTGTAATCAGTTGACCAAGGGCATTCGTCATTGGAATTAATAACTCCATCAGCATCAATATCTGTGTCCTCATCACTATCTCTACATCCATCTCCATCCCAATCTGTATCGGAATTAGATGTCCATCCAATCATTCCTCTCATACAAGAATCATCTAAATCTGGGACCGAATCATTATCGTCATCTAAATCTTCATCTGATTCGTCTTTACAACCATCAGCATCATGGTCTGAAATTGCAGAATCCCACTTTTTTTCCCCTTTCGGGCACTGATCAAAAGCATCCATTGACCCATCTCCATCATCATCATCATCTTCATCAGAATCTCTGCATCCATCTGTATCATAGTCTGTTTCTAATGTAGATGTCCATCCCATTGCACCTTTTGAGCAAAAATCTACAGCATCAAGAATCCCATCATTGTCATCATCTAAATCTTCATCAATATCTCTACATCCGTCCAAATCGAAATCTAATGCAGTATTGGAAATCCATATAGTACTTCCTTCAGGGCATGAATCAAAATCATCATTAATGCCATCTCCATCAAAATCATCTGCACCAATTAATACAAATGTTAATTCCAAAGAGGTACTTGAATCACTCCATTTTCCACAATATGCCTCTACGGTTGCAGAGGTGTTGTCTTCTAATATACCTACTTCAATTTCAAAATTTCCATTTTCACTAGTATCTACAATTTGCTCATTTCCATTTTCTAAAATTAATCTTACTAGGCAAGTATTAGGGAACATATGTTCAATTGTACCTTCCAAGAATCCCACTTCATTTTTTTCATATGGTCCAATTTTCTCTATATTCACAATTGGAGCCCCTTCATTTGGTTTCAGCATTTCAAGGGTAATGTATTCAGTATCTGTGGATTGCTGATTAATATCTGTAGCATATACTCCTATTGTCCATGCTCCAGGATCATATATTGGTAGTGCTCTCGTCCAAGTTCCATCATCTTTAGCATTGAATGGAGGTATTGCTTCAAGTTCATTATTAACTCCCTCTAGGGGCATTAAGGTGATGTATATTGTTACTTTACCAGGGTACTCATCTATAATTGTACCATTTAATCTTGCAAATTCACTATACCCTACTTGTGTGTCTTCTACAAATAATTCTGGAAATAAATCTAATACCTCGGTATCATTTTGTTCTACTATCTCTTGAGTTTCTTCATTATCTTCTTGTACTGGAAATGTACATCCAGAAAGAAAAATACTAGTCGCGATAAACAATACTAAAACATGTTGCTTTAATCCCATAAACAACGTAAAACTTTACGATAGATAATATTGTTTATCATGTAAACATTACTATGAATCCCGCCTTTATTGCCATTTTGCGAAATTCTGGAACATTTTTCAACATTGAAATGCCAAGTGCCAATGGCTTTTCAATATCTCCTTTTTCATTAATTAATTTAATTACTTCTGGTTTTGAGAATATTTTGAATACTTCTTCTAGTTCTTCATCTGTTCTGGAAGAAACAAAAAAATCACGTAAAGAACGTATTCTTTCAAACTCTTTTTTTGCTTTTGAATAACTTTTTGTAATCTTAACTAATTTCTTTTTCGATAGTGTGTTTGCTACAATGGCTTTATTCAAATCGCTGGTTAGATGATCAACTTGAGCCATTCCTGGTCCAATTCCCCCTCCCGTTGTAGGTTTGGCAAGTCCTGCAGCATCTCCAATAAGCAAGATTCTTTCTTTTACAGGTCTAGGTACAACTCCTGCAGGGATAGGTCCACAAAACTTCCCAACTTCTTTACATTTTTCGAACTTTGAAGCCCATCTTGATTTAGTCATTAAATTGTTTAATAATTCCTCGCAACTTCTACCATCTAAATCTTCAGGTCGCCCCCACATTCCAATTCTATATGTATCTCCATTTGGTATTGCCCAAGCAAAAAATCCTGGTGCAATGTCTTCGCCAGTAAACATTTCCAACATTCTATTTTTTGTTTCAAATCCAGTTACTTCTATTTGATAACCAATCATGAATTCTTTCGGATATCCCATTCTGTGATGCCTTCTAACCCAGCTATGTGCTCCATCAGCTCCAACCAATAATTTTGCCTTTACGTCAATAATTGAATTGTCTTTTGAAACTTTAACAATGATAGAATCTTCAGTATATTCTGTTTCTATTGGTTTACTATTTAGCCATAAATCTGAACCTTCTATCATTGCTTGTTGGACTATTGCCTGATCGAATTTCTTTCTACAGACTGCATATGTTCTTATTTTGTTTGGTTTGCCAATTTCTATAGTAGTTCCAAATGGGCTATGCATTATTGCACCATCTATTTCACTCAATACGGTATCATAAAGACCTACTTTTTCCATAGAAGACGGATTGATTAAGCCTGCACATTGAAATGGTTTTCCAACTTCTAGGTGTTCTTCTAACATTAATACATTACATCCTAATTCTGACATCTTTTTAGAAAAATATCCTCCTATTGGTCCCGCACCAACAACAAGAATATCTACTTCTTTCATGAGATTACCACGCATCTTGCTTTGTTTTATTTTTTATGATTAATTCTGCATCTAGCATTTCTTCTTTTTTAGAGCCTAATCCTATCTTTCGAGCCAATGCACTAGAACCACCGTGTGTACCAATTCCTGTTTTTTCCAATGTGACAAAAATTGCAGGAAGTAATATCAATGCACTTGCAGCAGCAATCCAAAGTAATATTATGACAACTTTAACGAAAGGAATTAATTCTGGAATTGGTATTTTATATGCTGCTGCTAAACCTGCTGTCGTGACCACTGCAGCTTCGAATAAAGACATACCTGTAGAAATACAAGAAGCCTTAATTGCTTCAATACCTCCTCCCATTTCTTTAATTCTATTAGCTATGTGGATTGAGAAGTCAACACCGACACCTACTAAAATTGAACCGACCATTACAGTTACTAGAGATAAAGAAACCTCCATTTGCCACATTACTAACCATTGTAAAAACACGGTAGCCATAACAGGAATTGTTGTCCATATGGCATATCTAAGATCTCTAAATACTAGTGCGAGTGTTAACACTGTTAATCCAATTGCACCTCCAAGACTTCCCCATTGTGATTCAACAATTAATTCATTCACAGCAATTGATACTGCTGCTACTCCAATTAAATTAGTTGATTTAATATCGCCAGGTGCTTCTTTAGAGAATTCATTGATGTCTGAAACAGTTTTTGCTGTTTCTTTCATTGGAATAAATGGCATATCTACATAAATTAGACTTCTTTCATAATCACTAGATGTAAATAAGTGTCTAGTTTCGTCAGTAATGCTGGAATAAAAGACATTTAATAAGAAAATTTGTGCATCAGGCTGAGTATCTAGCGCAATAAGTATGTCCCAAAAAGTAACCCTTCCATCAACTTCTTGTTTTAATATTTCTTCAGCAACATCCCTAACAGGCTCAGGCATCCATTCTGCATCTTCTATTTGCTCCCATATACTGTTCCCCCCTACTGTTGGAGATACACCTACTGATTTCATAAGGAACACAATTGATACAGCAGTTGTATTTTCTAGTCTATTAACATCATTTGTTAACGCTTCAATAGATTGAAGGTTTTGTACGGGCCGATCATTTCTGATTTCATCATCAGTTCTATCTCCTTTAATTGCACCATCTACCATTAACATCCCTACTTGGCCAGCATTGAATTTTGAACTGTACTCTTTCATTTTTATAACAGGTTCTTCTTCTACTGGAGCCATACCTAATAAATCGATATCTTCTTCAACATTTTCCCTTCCTACAGTAAATGAACTTAGTAACAGTAAAGCGAATATAATTAGTACCCCATAATTTCTTTTGACAGGAACATCAACTAATTTTTCAAACACCTTAAGAGGGGGATGTTTTGGTTTTTTCAAATCTAAAATCATAGTTAGATTTGGAACCATGGCCATTGTTAAGATGTATACAATTATAATTCCTCCAGCAAGTGCGTAACCCACTGTTTTTATTGGTGCCATGGGAGTGAATGCTAATGATATAAATCCGATTACTGTAGTTATTGCGGAAAGCAGTACGGCTTTACCTGTAGATTGTAATGCTTTTTTCATTTTTTCATCAGGCGTCCCTTCTTCTTCAGCATATCTATTGGTGATGTGAAGTCCATAAGATACACCAAGTGCAAGTAATATTGGTCCTACAATGATTACAGTCATAGTAACTTCATATCCAGTTAGTCCAATAAGGCCTAATGTCCAGAAAACTGAGCAAAGTGTGGGTAATCCTGCAATTATGACGACTTTTATTCCTTGAATTGGTCTTACTGTGAAGGTTTGTAATATGTCAGAATGGAAGAAAAATAGAGCTATTATTACATAAATAATTCCCAATGGAAAAACCTGCCAAAAAAGTACAAATGAATATTCTGTGACTGCATTAGTAATTGGGACAGGGCCAGTCAAAGTCATTTCCAGACCTAATGTTTCCCAATCGTTTTCTTCAGAAAGATTAGTTAAATTTTCTTCAGCACTTCTAATTATCTCTTTTGCGTCTTTTTCTTCATCGACTGCTACAATAATTACAGCAGTATCTAAATTTCCATCTGGAGGATTGTCAGTATCTCTTGCCAGTTTGTCTAGTGCTGGTGATGGGACTTCTTTTGTTTCATTACAATCTTCATCCTCGTCAGTACAATCTTCTTTTTCATATAATTGTCCTACTATTTGATCGATGGTGGCTTGACTTGGAATTGAATACTCTCCAAGGATTTCAACGTCATCTATCAACTCATTAAATTGCTCTGCAGCATCATTGCCTAAATCACCAGGGAATAATGCTCCTAATTCAGTTGAGATTGCTTTAGTGACACGAGGAGCACTAGAATTTACTTCCTTAATTACAGTGGAAAGTGAAAGAGCATAGATGTAGTTGTCCGAAGGATCTGATAATTGGGGATTAAGAGTTTTTTCAACTTTGTCAAATTGGTGTAAAATCTCTTCATCAGTAATATTTCTTCCTTGCCCAAGTTCCACAAAAATAATCATTACATTAGTAGACCAATCTTTTTTAATTTCTGCAATTTGATTTTTTACACTATTAGGGTCCTCGTCATCTGGTAAATATACTTCTAAATCACCATTAACATTTAATGATGGTTCGGTTTTATATTGCCACGGCATTGGTGAATCTTCATTGATGTCTACAAACCCACTATACAAACTCAAGTATGCCGTGATTAGAATAAATAATGTGACTGTGGCGATTGGAAATCTTGTTAACATCCCAATTGCCCCGATTCTATCAATGTCTCTTTTGATATTTTTAGGTAAATTTGCAACACCTGAAGCTGCAGCCCCTATGTCGAAGTTTTTGATGCTAGAAACTGCCTTGCGCCTTACGATTCTGCCGTATCTATTTATTTTTAACCAACCTAAATTTGCTTGGTTCGAAATTACTTCAGAAACACTGTAATTGCCATCATCCATGGCACCTGTTTCTGGCTGATTCTCGGCTTCGGTCACGTATCCTCGTGTATGCCGTCGGAGAAATTAGCCATTAAACCAACTGATAACTTTCGTTTAAAATTAGTAATTTAGAAATAAGGCAAGCGTCAAATATTCATTCCTTTAGGATAAATCAATAAGGAGTGTCTTTAAAGATGGGAGAAGCAAAGATTACTGATAAAAGATGGTCAATAGACCTTGAAAAACGTATTCAAGAAGCCCATTATGCAGACGAAGAAAAATATAATTCTAGGTATGGTTTCAACCCTGAAAGTGAAAAGGAATTATTTGTTATAGATACGCCACCTCCTTATCCAAGTGGAACTTGGCATATTGGTGCTGTAGCACAATATTCTATGATTGATGTGATTGCTAGATCTCAAAGATTAATGGGTAAAGAAGTATATTTCCCATGGGGTGTTGATCGTAATGGAATAAATATTGAATTTACTGTTGAAAAGAAAACGGGTAAAAAAATGAAAACATACGACAGAGCGCAATTTTTAGGATTATGTAAGGAAACAATAGAAGAGTATACAGTAGCAATGAGAAAAACAGCAAGAAGAGTTGGGCTCTCTTGTGATTTTAAAAATGAATATTTGACTGATGCACCCAATTATAGGGCAGTAACACAATCAATATTTGTTAATTTATTCAAAAAAGGGGACATTATTGAAGATTTGCGTCCAAATATCTATGATCCTATTGAGGGAACTACTATTGCAGATGCAGAGGTAGAAAGATTATCACGCAAAACAAAGTTAGTGGATGTTATTTGGGCTACAGAATCAGGTGAAAAAGTTGTAATATCTACTACTAGGCCTGAATTGATTTGTGCTTGTGGTGTTGTAGTTGTTCATCCAGATGATGAAAGATATACAGATTTAGTAGGGAAAAAATTAATTTTGCCTTTGGAAACAGAAGGAAGAGAAAAGTTTGTAGAGATTAAAACACATTCCTCTGTGAAAAGTGAATTTGGTTCTGGTGTGCTCATGGTTTGTTCATTTGGTGATCAGAATGACGTTTCTGTATTTAGGGAGATGGGGATTAAGCCTTTTCAGGCTATAGATTTATCAGGCAAAATGACTGAAATTTCTGGACCCTTAAGCGGCCATTCTGTTTTTGAAGCAAGAGAATTGGCAATAAATATACTTCAAGAAAAAGAGTTGATTGAATCAGTCGAAGTACGTGAGCAAGAAGTACCCGTATCAGAAAGAGGGAAAAACCCTGTAGAAATAATCTTGCTAAAGGAATGGTATGTTAGGCAAACGGAGATGCAAGAACGAATTTCAGAATTGTCAAATGAGATTAATTTTGTACCTCAAAGAAATAAACAATATTTGTTAGATTGGATGGAAAATATTAGTATTGATTGGCCAATTAGTAGGCGTAGGTGGTACCATACCGAGATACCGATATGGTATTCAGAAGATGAAAAAAGGGTAGTAGTTCCACCAAATGGAGTTTATGTGCAACCTTGGAACGAGTGTCCTCCAGAAGGTAGTGATGTATTAGATAGAGAATCTCGAGAGTTTTTAGGAACATATGTAGAATTAAAAGAAGAATTAGGTACTTTGTCCGGTGAAGAAAAAGTATTTGATACATGGATGGATTCATCAAATTCAAACTTATTTGTTTCTGGCTACCTTTCTAACCCAGAAATGTTTGAAAGATCATTCCCCACAGGGATACGTCCTCAAGGTAAAGAAATTGTTCGTACATGGTTATATTATACTCTTCTTAAAAGTGCATTATTGTTCGATAAGCCAGGTTTTGAAAATGTTTGGATTGATGGATTAGGAATGGATCCATGGGGTCGAAAAATGTCTAAATCATTAGGAAATGGAATAGATGCCGATTCAGTACTAGAATGTGGTGCAGGTGGAAGAACTGGGTCATGGAAAATAAAAGGACCAGAAAAATCAGTTCAATTAAAAGCCAATAAAATAGGGAGTGAATGTTTCAGATTATGGAAGGCTTGTGATGCACAAGTAGGTGATGATTTTCATATTAATCCAGAAGAAATCGAAAAGAAATATTTTGGCGTTTTAACTAAAATATTTAATGTTGCTAGATTTGCCAGTCAGTTTGAAGTCCCTTCTAATTTAGAAAAACCACCAAATGATCTTTGTAATGCGGACGCATGGATTTTGGCAGAATTTACAGAGATTAATAAATCCGTTAAAAAATCATGGGAGCGTATAGATATTTATTCTGCTGCTCAGTCAATAAAGAACTTCTCAACAGGAATTTTCCCAAGCCATTGGCTTGAAATGGCCAAAACTAGATTATATGATGGCGATTTAAATGCGGCATGGGTTTTGCATAGAATTGTAAGAGATTTACTAACTATGTTTAGCCCAATATGTCCATTTTTCACAGATTATCTTTCGACAACATTATACAATAATTCTGCTGTTGATGTAAGAAGTTTTCCAGAGATTCCTGTACTAGAATTAGGAGATACGGATAGAGGCGATGTGTTACGTAAAATGACACATTCATTAGTTTCATTTAATGGTGATGTTTGGAAGACAAAAAAGGATTCAGGAACCTCATTAAACTCTCCAATCTCAAATATTAAGATTCCTGAGGAATTAGAATTATTAGATGGCGCATTAACTAAAATGCATAAATTAGAATGAATGCTGAAGATAGCAATTTCTATCTGCTCGTCTTTTATCGGAGTTACATGGAAGGTTCACAAAGAGAGGATTTTCAATCTAAAAGTTTACATCCCTTGGAGATTCCAATGGGTACCAAATTAAATTGTAAATCATGGGCTACTGAAGCTGCTTACAGGATGTTGCATCATAATTTACATCCAGATGTTGCTGAAATTCCAGAACAATTAGTTGTTTATGGTGGGACTGGTAAATGTGCAAGAGATTGGGAGTCCTGGAAAGCAATTAGAGACCAATTGTTGGTTTTAAATGACGATCAAACCCTATTAGTTCAGTCTGGTAAACCTGTTGGTGTAGTTCCTAGTCATCCAGATGCACCACGTGTATTGATTGCCAATTCAAATTTAGTTGGGAATTGGGCCACAAAAGATCATTTCGATGAGTTAGAAGCGGAGGGGTTAATGATGTATGGGCAAATGACTGCAGGCTCATGGATTTATATTGGAACTCAAGGTATTTTACAAGGTACTTATGAGACCTTGGCAGCAGCAGCAAAGCAACACTTCAATGCTTCAAATCTATCTGGAAAAATTTTCCTTACGGCAGGATGTGGGGGGATGGGAGGTGCACAACCATTAGCTTGTACTATGTTAGGTGGAGTTTGTCTCATCATTGATATTGATTCAGGAAGGTTAGATTTCAGATTAAGAACAAAATATCTGGATGTAAAAACAGAATCTATTGAAGAGGCCTTGGAGTTGTGCCTCAATGCTAAATCAGAATCAAAGGCTTTATCTGTTGGTTTGGTCGGAAATGCTGCAGAAATATTCCCTAAACTATTGAGTATGGGATTTAGCCCAGATTTAGTTAGTGATCAGACCAGCGCACATGATCCCTTAGACGGCTATATTCCAGTAAAATATGATGATTTATCTAAATCCGATAGGCATTCAATAAGGGAGGAATATATCGAAAATTCTCAAAAATCTATGGCAACACATGTAGATGCAATGTGCGGTTTTCAAGATGCAGGTTCAATAGTTTTTGATTACGGGAATAACATTCGTGAGCAGGCAGTATTGGGTGGATTAGATAGAGAGCGAGCATACCAATTTCCTGGGTTTGTTCCAGCCTATATCAGGCCATTATTTTGTGAAGGTAAAGGGCCATTTAGATGGGTTGCTTTATCTGGAGATCCCGAAGATATTTACAAAAGTGATAAACTTGTCAAAGAATTGTTTCCGGATGATAGGGCATTAGAAAATTGGATAGATATGGCACAAAATAAGGTTTCTTTTCAAGGACTTCCTAGTAGAATTTGTTGGCTTGGTTTAGGAGATAGAGCAAAATTTGGTCTTGCTTTAAATCAATTAGTTGCTGATGGCACTATTAGTGCACCTATTGTAATCGGCAGAGATCATTTAGATTGTGGTTCTGTTTCATCACCTTATAGAGAGACAGAAAAAATGCTTGATGGTACTGATGCCGTCGCCGACTGGCCATTATTAAATGGGATGGCAAATATTTGTGGTGGTGCAACATGGGTATCTATGCACCACGGAGGAGGTGTTGGAATTGGCTATTCACAACATTCAGGAATGGTAATTGTTGCAGATGGAACTCCAGAAGCAGCTAAAAGAATTGAAAGAGTACTTACAACAGATCCATTGACTGGAGTATATCGGCATTTAGATGCTGGTTACAAAGAGGCAGATATTGTTGCTAAATCTAAGGGGTTATCTACACCTTTGCCATTTAAACAGCGTAATTAGATGATATCGTTATATGCTTTATTCATAAAGCAACCACTATGACGGTAGTTTTAGATGGGTCTAGCCTTTCTATTGAAGATGTTGTAGATGTTGCAAGGAATCACAAAGATATTGGAATTTCTGAAGAATCATGGGATAGAATCAATAAATGTAGAGAAATGATTCAAGTAAAAATAGATTCACATGAGATAATGTATGGAGTGACAACAGGAATCGGAGAATTTAGTGAAGTAGTTTTAGATGCTGAACAATTAGAAGATTTTCAAAAATTTTTGATATATTCACATGCAGCTGGTATTGGAGGGCCTCTTGATGAAGAAGTTGTCCGTGCAGCTATGTGTGGTAGAATAAATGTTCATTGCAATGGTAATAGTGGCGGAAGAAGTGAAATAACTGAGAAATTAATCCAGTGCCTTAATGCAGGAATAACTCCCGTTTGCGCAGAAATAGGTTCTGTTGGAGCATGTGGAGATTTAAGCCCTATGAGTCAAATGGCCATGACTTTGATGGGTGAGGGAGAGGCTTTTTACGAAGGAAAATTAATGCCTTCATTAGATGCATTGAAAATGTGTGGGATTGAGCCGTTAGTACTTCAGGCAAGAGATGGTTTAGCTTTAATAAATGGAAGTAATATGTTGACTGGAATGGCCGCCTTAACATTACATGATGCAGCATTATGGGTTAAAACACACGATATTGCTGCAGCAATGACGTTAGAGGCATTAAATGGAAATATGATTCCATATGATTCTAAATTACATGAATTAAGAGGATTTCAAGGCTCAATGGATGTTGCTACAAACCTAAGGATGTTAATCGAAGGATCAAAGATAATGGAGCAATCTGGTAAAAAAGTTCAGGATGCATATTCTTTGAGGTCCACTCCTCAAGTCGCTGGTAGCCTGAGAGATGCAATGAACTATGCAAGATCTCAAGTTGAAATAGAATTAAATGGAGTAGGTGACAATCCAATTTTTATTCCTGATGAATCGAGAGTTATTACTGGTGCTAATTTCCAAGGTTCACCAGTGGCATTGCCAATGGAAATGGTAGGTACAGGCCTTTCAATGGTTGCTGTATTATCTGAAAGAAGATTGAATAGGTTAACAAATCCTGCTTTATCGTCTGGACTACCTCCATTCTTGACTGAAAAGCCAGGATTACATTCGGGGCTAATGGTTGCACAATATACTGCTTGTGCTTTAGTTGCTGAAACAAGAATATTGTCTCATCCAGCGGCTAATCAAAGTATCCCTGCAGCAGCAGATCAAGAGGATTTTGTTTCAATGGGTATGACTACAACTCAAAAAACCAAAAAAATATTGGATAATTGTTTTGGCGTATTGGCAATAGAGATGATTGCAGCTGCACAAGCATTAGATATTCGTGGAATTGCCCCCTCACCAGTTATTTCGGCTGTAAGGGAGGTTATACGTGAGAGTGTACCTTACTTAGATGATGATAGACCCTTATTTACAGATAATGATTCAATGAAGGAATTACTTAAATCAGGTAGATTAGTTGAATTAGTTGAAAATTTAATACCAGAATATAGATAATTATTCAGAGAGTAATGTATCGACGATTCTTCCAATTTCATCTAAGCCTGTTAATTGCCTAATTCTATATCTGTATGCAAATGCTTTTGCATTTTCTCCTTTTGTTTTTAAAATATCTAGTCTTGCATCAAGTTCAACTGCTGTCCTTACTAATTCTTCAACTTCTGAATATAATTTATATGCATCATCTGGATTTTGATAATTTAATGCAGGTTCTAGTATGCTTACATCTAAATCCATATTTCTCCATTGCAATATCCTTTCTCTTAATGTCTTTTGCGTAAATCCCTCTTTGGAAATTTTAGTTAAGAGTTTTAATCCAGTAGTTTTTATTTGTGTGTCGTTGTTTTTAATTTCTTTACTTTCGTCTTCATTATTTGAGCCATTAGGGTCGTATTGTTCATTAACTTCTGAGGATTTAGTTCTTTTTATTCTCGCTGCTTCTCTTGTTATTTGTGCTAATTGTGTATCGTTAAATGTGCCATTTTCAATTGATAGGATTATTGCCCATTTTGTGCTTCCTACTGAGTCCACCACATTCCTTACGAATGAATGAACAGCATCAAAACCTTGCCTGTCTGCAAGATATTCCAATCCATCAATCCATATAGTGCCATTTCCAGTCATAATTGATGTGTTCACTAAATGGTTTACATGTTCAAGACTAGGGTCGATTGAATGTTCACTTTCCTGCACTGTCAACCACCTAAAATCTACGTTTTCTAATTGTATGTGTCTAATTAATCTCCTTGGAGATAACCTTGTGATGATTATAAGATTTTCAGATTCAGAAATTTGACTAGAAAAATGACTAAAACTTTCTCTAACTGAATCAGTTATTAGGCTACCAACTCTCCCTTCTGCTGGAATTTCAATCTTCATAGATATTTAACCCCCGTACAAAGAAGGCTTTTGACAGATTCGCAAGAATATTAATTATTATGGCATTTTTCGAGGTTTTTAAGAATCTTCGAAATTAAGTAGGATTATAACTGAAATATGCTTCGTCCTGTGAGATTGACATGGTTGATGAGGCTGTTTCTACAAAAGATGAAGAACAAATGGCGGCATGCGGTGCTTGCGGATCACTATTACCTATTGATTCCAAAAGTTGTGATGAATGTGGAGTATCATTTTCAGGATTAAACACAGAACCAATGGGTGAATGTACTGCTTGTGGTGCAATGAATTTACTATCTTCAAAGCAGTGTTGGAGATGTAATATTATGTTTATCGGACTTGATGATGTCGATGGAGATGGAGAATTAGATTTAGTTTCAGAAGACACTACTTTTTCAGATGAAAAGAAGGCTACAGCAGAAGCAGAAGCAGAAGCAGAAGCAGAAGCAGAAGCAGAAGCAGAAGCAGAAGCAGAAGCAGAAGCAGAAG
>PAAW01000070.1 GCA_002699515.1 Methanobacteriota archaeon | reverse complement strand
TTCTTCTTCTACTGGCTCAGATTCTTCTTCTACTGGCTCAGATTCTTCTTCTACTGGCTCAGATTCTTCTTCTACTGGCTCAGATTCTTCTAAAATTAATTCTTCTTCATCACTATCTTCAGTGGTTTCATCTGTTGTTTCTAAACCTAATTCTTCCCAAGACACTCCTGCATCTAATAGCCTTTCAATTAAAACAGATTTTTTACCCGAAATAGATAAATCAGAATCTAAACAAAGCATCCTTAACTCCTTATGTGAAAGGGATGATGGAGGTAAATCCACACTAGGTTCGTCTTGTTCTGGCATCTGTAACATTAATGTTGGGACATTACTAACCTTTCAAGTCTGTTGCTTAAAACATCACTTCAAGATATGATTTATTACCTAATAGAACTACCCAAGACCTGAAAAAGGGGTCTTTATTTCCCTTGTATGGGTGGGGTCACTTTGCGATTAGCAATTCTTTCTAGAGGTCCAAGGTTATACAGCACAAGAAGATTGCAAGAAGAAGCCCTAAAAAGAGGCATTGAAACCTCAATCTTAGACCCTTTGCAATTTTCATTATCAATAAGCAGAGAAGCACCACAAATATTGCATAAAGGCAACAAAGTAACTTTTGATGCCATATTACCAAGAATCGGACATTCTATTACTTCACATGGAGTTGCATTATTGAAACAATTTGAACAACTGGATATTTATACAGCAAATACTAGTGGGGGAATTCGACAAAGTAGAAATAAATTATTGGCTGCACAAATACTTGGCAGAAATAATGTCCCAATTCCAAAAACAGCTTATGTCCGTAATATTAATGATGTGAAAAGAGCGATTGATTTAGTCGGAGGGCTTCCTGTTGTAATTAAGGTTTCAGAAGGAACTCAAGGACGAGGAGTATACCTTCGGCATTTATACAAAGATGCAATAGGACTTGTTTCTGCATTATTAGATTTAGATCATGAAGTTTTAATTCAACAATATATTCATGAAAGTCATGGGACTGATATTAGAGCATTAGTTGTTGGCGACAAAGTTGTTGCTTGTATGAGAAGGCGTGCTAGAGGGAGAGAATTTAGATCTAATTTCCATTTAAATGGGACTGTAGAATCTATCGATTTAACTCCAGAATATGAAGAAGTTGCCCTTAGAGCCGCAAGAGTCTTGGGATTGAACATAGCAGGCGTCGATTTATTGGAAGGTAAAAATGGGCCTCTCGTTCTTGAAATAAATTCCTCTCCAGGGTTAGAAGGTATAGAAATGGCATCTGGAGTAAATGTTGCTGAGAAAATAATAGATTTCTTAGAAGAAGATGCTCAATTCGCGAAAGTAAGTATGGATCAATTACTACTAACTGTCCCAGGGCATGGGATTTTACCAATTCACTTAGTTAACCACCCATGGTTAGTTGGTGAAGAAATTGGAAAGGTTTTCAATGATTCTGGAATTCATGCCTTTGCATTATCCAGATCACGTCAATTAGTTTGGGCTCCAGAGAATAATTTGAAATTAAGATATAATGACATATTGATTTTCTATGGTGATTTACATCAATTAAGAATAAATTTGAAAAGTATACTTAATTTTGATGAATATAATAATCTAAGAATTGGTTCTCAAAGCGAAAAAACGGAAAATTATGAAACATCATAATTTAATCATATTTTAATCAATTCTCGCGAAGCATTCAAAACCCTTGAGTGACAAGCGTACTTGCCATTTAGGCAGGGATGCAGTCGCGTTGCGACAAAAAAGAGGGGATGCAATGTCTTTAGAACGTAATCAAGAATTAGAGCAATTACTAGATCTTCAAAAAAGATTAAACGAGGAGAATTTACCTGATAGGATAATTAGATTATCTCATGTTTCATGGTATCCTTGTTGGATTCAACAACTAAAGACTGAAGGTAAAAGCAATAATACCATTAAATCATACCTTTGCGCTGCAAAAAAATTCTTATCTACAAAAACATCACTGAATGAAAATGACTTTGAGAATCTTGAAAACATAACTGTGAAAGAATTAAATTCATATGTTAATCCGAATAATGGAAGATTAGATATTTGGTTACAATCAATTAATGAATTGAAACCATCTACTGTTAACGCCCGTCTTGCAGCTATAAGCCACCTTATTGAATGGGTTGGCCATCATTTGCCTGAACATATTATTAGACCCAGAAAAGGTAAACAAATACCAAAAATACTTTCAAACGAAGAGTTGAAATCTGTTAGAACAGCTGCATTCAATAGTGAAAATCCTCTTGCGCATTTAATTGTCACATTCTTATTAGAAACGGGAATAAGAGTTAGTGAATTATGTGGACTAAATATTCATGATGTTGATTTTACAGATAAAAGTGCAAGAGTCGTTGGTGGAAAAGGTAACAAAGACAGGATGGTACTTTATACAGATCAAACCGCAGAAGTATTAGGTTGTTGGATTGTATTAAGAGAAAAATTACATCTTGTTGATGAAGATGCTTTATTGGTAAATTCAAGAGGAAAAAGAATCACTCCGCGTGGTATTCAAAAATTGATGGATCGAATTGCAGAAGAGGCACACATATCAAAAAAGAGGCTTTCTCCCCACGTATTAAGGCATAATTTTGCTACTGGGTTATTAGAGAGGGGTGCTGATATTGTATCAATACAACGCCTTCTTGGTCACGCTAACATCCAGACAACAAGAGTATATCTAGAAATAAATGACCAAACTCTTAGAGAAGTATATAGTCGTGCTCAAAGTAATTTGGAAAGAATCGAAGAATGATTTATTTTTTACCTACTCTTTTAGAAGTGTTTTCTGGGCCCTTCCAATTTTTTGAAGAAACTATTTTATTCCCTAAATGACCAGGAATTGGGCAATATTTGCCACTTCTGCAACGACTGCATTTTTCCTTATTAGGTACTTCTACAACCTTACGTAGTTTTCCATACTTTCGCCTTGGCATTATTCATAGGAAATAAAATAACAGTATAATTATTACTTAATTACCTATTTTTATTGATTCTGGAAAGAACGTCACTTAACTTGGGGGATTTAATTATTCCCTTTTTAGCCAAATTAGTTGCTTTTCTTTTTGCTGCTGCTGCTTTCTTCGCTGCTGCTGCTTTCTTGGCTGCTGCTGCTTTCTTGGCTGCTGCTGCTTTCTTGGCAGCATTTGCTTTCCTTGTTGCTGCTGCTTTCTTAGCTGCTGCTGCTTTCTTGGCTGCTTCCACCTTAGCTGCTGCTGCTTTCTTAGCAGCATTTGCTTTCCTTGTTGCTGCTGCTTTCTTGGCTGCTGCTGCTTTCTTAGTTGCTGCTGCTGCTTTCTTAGCAGCATTTGCTTTCCTTGTTGCTGCTGCTTTCATAGCCGATGTTGCCTTTTTAGACTTCTCAGATACCTTTGATTTCTTACTATTTGATTTAGATTTCTTTGCCGCCAATTAATCCCCTGTGTAACTTGGGGTAATGTACAAACCTATGAATTTGGCGTTTTTTAATATCAACAACATCTTATGAAATTTCTTTTTGGCATCTCACGTGTCTGACGATAAAATTACACTTATTGGAGCAAATCCTGAAGTTAGTATACTTTGGATGCAAGTAAAAAGTGGAAAGCCCCAAATGAAATGTATTGATGGTTTGTTAAGGCCTTTTGAATTTCCTGAAAAAGGAATTAAAGTTTTACTGGGAGATATTTCCTCTGTTTTATTAAGAATAAGTGGACCCCACGATAGTGTTCGTTTTTCCACTCCTCCAACATTTGACGAGCAAAAATGGGATCTGGAAATTAATTGCCCAGAATTAGAAATTAAAATAGAAAGTTATCCATATTGGGGTTTTGGATTATTTTCAAGTTGTTACTTAAACAAGGTTGAATTAAGTGGTAGTTTACTAAAAAGATCAAAATTAATTTACGATCTTGTTGCTGTTTTGGGAAGAAATCCATGGGAACCCAAAATTAATTTTTTTTGGGAAAGAGCAACGAAACATAATATTCAATCTCATCATGAAAAATGGTTAGAATTAATAAATTATGCAACTAAAGCCATGGAAGAAGAAATCCAAGAAATCCTTTCTAGGTCTCTAGAAGTTAAAAAGAGGGCGAGTGAACCAAAGTTATTCCCTCCAAACTGGAATAAAGAACTTTCAAAATCTAATTTACAAGAAGTTGAAAAGAATATCAATATAGCAAAACAGGCATTACACGATCAGAATGCAGCGGCCCTAAAACGTGCTTTGGATAGAGCAGAGGCAAAACTAATTGAAGCAGATCCATTAGTAGGAATGCAAAATGAAGAATTAATTGGAAAAGAGAATTCTAAGGCATTAATAATTGATGAAATTCCCTTTGTTGATTTGGTTAATGAAGAAGAGTAATTACACGTCTATTTGATATAGGGGGAGTAGGTCGCCGAATTACTGATAAGATGGCTGGGAAGAAGGAAAAGGGTAGCGGGATTCAACAAGCCGCAGGTCTAATTAGGTACTTTGATGAAGAATCGGAAGATGCTTGGAAGATTAGTAAAACACATGTATATGTGGCATGTTTAGTACTTGGAGGTGGAATTTACCTCCTAAATCATGGAGTTATACAATTCATCTGGAGTGCAATAAAAACATTATTCTGAATTAATTATTAATTGCTAAAGGTTCAATTTCTACAACTTGTTCACATTTAGTTGCTAATTCATTTGCTGCAGCAACGGCCGTTTGGAAATCTAAAGTCATACAAATTTCAAATGGTTCACAATTTTTTTCATGTAACATTAATCGATAAGATGCATCCAAATTTTTTGAAATTCTCAAATTCTGCCAAACCCATTCATCATTTTCCATTGTTAACAACAAAGATTGGTTCATCATGTAATTACCAACAGATCTTGCAAATTTTGCCCTTTCTGCCAATGCTGCAATTGTTTTGTCATGACTTACCATTTTAGCTAACAAAGGGTGTGCTCTTGGTTTTAATTTTCCATTTTTTATTCTACCTTCACGAAACGCTCTACCCATCTTTTTTCCCATCCATGGACTTATGTCCAAATTTTTCTCAATCCAATTACTTTATATGCTTAAGGGAGAAAAAAAGACAAAGAATACGATTATGCGAGTTGATTGTGTTTTGGCAATTGTGAATTATTTATCTCCATTAAAATAATACTAATAATCCCTAAAGAAGGTAAAACAAAATGCATATCAGAAAATAAATTCATAAATACAATTACCAAAATACACATAATAAGAGATGTTGTAAGATTTACTAATTTTAATTTTGAATTTAATAAAGGAGATGATTCTACAATTATTGGTACAGTTAAAGATAAGAATACTGCAATAAACCATCCATTTAGTAAACTTAAACTGATTAAAGAAGAATTTAATGAACTAATTAAAATCCCCACGAATAAACCATATCTCCACCCATGTAATTCAGGCCTTGATCTTTCATCTAATCCAATAATTGGCAATAAACTAAAGATTAAAGCAAAAAGAAGTATTGGAAATAATTCAGATAATAATTCATAAAAGATACTTGCATTACTCCATTCTGGGCTTAAGAAAATGTAACTAAAACAAATCAAACTAATAAAACCAACAAGTATACTAATTGCTAAACCACTAGATCGATTTTTACCTGCAGGGATCTTAGAATCAATATTTTCTGAATAATGAATAATAATTGGAACTAAACAAAAAATCATTAAAGATGTAACTATTGTACTCATACGAACTATTTCTGGAACTGGGAAAATAGAAATATCCCACACATTACCTGCTAATGGTGTTAAAGATTCTAACGGGCCAAATAATATTGAAGTCATCCCTAAAATTCCAATTGTGAATAATAACGGCCTTGTTAATTTATCAGAAGGGATAAATTCCATTGCATGAGGTCCAAAACCAAGTAAAATACCAAATATTATAGATGAAATTATACCGTTTTTTGCTGATGCAAATAACAGATCTACACTTATTGGAGCAAATTCACCATTAGTTACGACCTCAAAAGTTTGTTCTGGTAATATTCCTGTTAAACAAATAATCCATAATAATGAAAACCATCTATCTACCATGTCTTTATTTCTAATCATTATAATAGATGATTTGAAACTTAATAGTAAATGAGTTGTCAATAATATACTCATCAACATTATTGATGCACCATCATAACCTGCAAATAGAGACATTAAACGGTGAGATAATTGAGAGTCATAGTTTAGATGATAAGCTACATGTACATGTGTTGAATCAAGATTTATATGTGCAATAAAATATCTAATTAATAATATTGAAAACAGTATTGCTGGCAATAACCTTAGACCTTTTTCAATAAATTTTATTCTATTACTGCTCCAACCTCTCGAAATGAAAAAATTTCTTATTGGAAATGATAGCAATAATGCGAAGCAACTCAATAATGAGCAGGCGACAATTACATTCGCGAATGGGCTTTCTCCCGTCTCCATTAAAACAAGGTCAGAAGAGTCAGTTTTTCAAACAAACCTAAGGTAAGGGTTTTTTGAGGCTGTTTTACTCGGAAATTCTGTTGGGATTATTTATGCGGCGAAATCAAGAATCAGATTTTATTGAATTTGCGAAAAATTCACCCTTAACTGTATTAGCTGAAAATTTAAATTACGATTTAGAAAAATGGATTGAGTATAGTACTTCACCTCTTCCTGAAACAATACGAGTTAATCCCATTCATCAAGATTGTAATTGGACGGTCTCAAAATTAGAAAGTCTAGGTGCAAAGAGAATAAAATGGATTGGTACAAAAACACTAGGTTTTCAAATGCCTTGGATCAAAGGTGGTGCTGAAGATGAGGATGCAAAGAAATTATTACAATCTATGCATAATTCTGGACGACATACACGCCAAGAAGCAGTTTCTATGATTCCTGCAGAATTAATTAATCCAAAACGAGGTGAATCAGTTTTGGATTCATGTGCTGCTCCTGGTTCGAAAGCAACACAACTAGCAGAATTAGCAATGGATGATGCTGCAATTATTGCTAATGAGCCGAACAAAGGAAGAATGAATATGTTAGTTACAAATCGTTCTAGACTGGGACTAAGATCAATCGCAATTACTCAACATGACGCAAGAAATTTTCCAAGAGTTCCTCTCCCTGGATTCGATGCAGTATTGGCTGATGTACCTTGTAGTGGAACTGGGACTATTAGAAAAAACAAAGGTCTATGGTGGAAATGGAAACCTACGATTTCAAAATCACTCCATAAACTACAATTGAAAATTGCAGAAAGATGTGCATCATTACTAAAGCCAGGAGGAAGAATGGTTTATTCTACCTGTTCAATTGATCCTCTTGAAAATGAAATAATTGTTGCTAAATTACTAGAAAAATATGAATGGTTAGAGCTTGAAAAAATAAATGTCGAGAAGGAGTTATTAGGTGCGAAATATAGTTGTGGGATTGAAGATTTAGAGCCGTTTATCGAAGAATATAACTATGAGAATTTTTCAATTGAAGAATCAATTTCTCAATTGAAAAAATGCATAAGAATTGAGCCAAGTCAAAACAATTCTGGTGGTTTTTTTATAGCCCTGTTTCGTCAAAAAGATGATGAGGATGATGCTAGTGCATTAAAGCATAAAGAAGATTGGCCACTTGGAAATAGAAAAGCTCCTAAAGAAGATCATGGTGCACCAATTCCAATCTCTAATAATAGATTAAATGCCTTGGAAACTGAATGGGGAAAATGGCAAGGATTTCAAGGAAAATTATGGGAGAGAGGTAGAACTATTATTGAGGCAAGTAATGCCCTGAGTGAATGCTTTTTTGAACCAAAAAGAATTGATGGCATTGGTCAAGAGTTGCCTGGAAAACATTGGCATCCTCTTAAGGTTAGGCAATTAGGGAGAGTTGCTTTCAAAGATTCTAATTCACAGGGATTAAGACCTAAAGCAGAACTATTACGTGGTCATTTTTCATTTCCAGAAAAACATATTTTCAAAATTAATGAAGATTTACTTTTTAAATTACTAGATGAAGGGGTTATACCGATTGAGGAATTGGATGAAGATATAAGAAATGAACGCTCTGGTGCAATACTACTTGATATAAATTGGATTAGTGGAAGAAGATTGTTGCCCGTATGGCTTGGAACTGGGCTTCGATTACTACTAGATGATAATGAGAAATTAATCTTACAAAAACAGCGAGAGGATTTTAAGTGAAATATAACAAAAAAATTATTGTCAAATTAATCCTTTTGACATTATTTTTCACTATTTTCTCTACAATTACTACGGCTGGAAATTCAAATGTAGTATTGGCTACAAAAAATATTGATTTTGAAAAAAATACAAATCTAATAGAATGGTTTAGTTCCTCAGATTGTGAACCTTGTAGAAACTTTGAAAATAGCAATATTGATTCGGAGTTTGCATGGATTAATTGGTTTAATGCTCAAAATGACAACATGACTAATTTGGCAAGAGCAGATACTAATAAACGAATGAGTCAATTAAATGAATCTAATGTACCACTTCTTGTTGTCAATGGAAATATAATCAATATCAAAGAAAATGACTCTGTAGAATTCTGGAATCTACAATTAGAACAATCAATAAAAAATAATAATAAGAATGATGATATGATAAATCTTTCAATGAACATTGATCTAATTGATTCTACGGGAGACAATAATGTTGATGAAATTAAATTACATGGAAAAATAACTCCATTACAAAATTTACACAATGATACTGCAATACATCTCCATATTGTTGAAAATTTTGTTGACTCTGATGGTTCAGGGGCAAGACCATATGTTTCTAATGCCCTTAGGGAATGGGTTCCAAGAATGGATTTTTCAGTTGAAAAAGACAACTCTACAGACTGGGAATATTCGCTCTCTGAGACCTACCTTGAAAGTGCGGGAATAAATTTTAAAAATGGTGATTCTAATAAATATTCAATCGTAATATCCATTCATGGAGATAGTCTTGAAAATAATACTAAAATGCGTGTTTTAATTGCAAATAGCACCCCCTTACCATCTTTAAATGAACAAAGAGAATGGACAAGTTTTCCACTTATATTGTTAGGCAATATCATACTAATTTCTGGATTGGCATTTATTGTAATTCAGGAACGTGTAAGAGAAAAAGGATTACCCTTCATTGAAGGAAAAATAATTCACTCTAAAGGCCCTGAAAAGAAAATAAACCTGAATATTAAAACTGGGAATAAAAAGGTCGAGATTATTAAAGTCGAGGTTAGTAAAGGATGGCGTACTTCTAGATTGAAAAAACTACCTATGATTAATAGCCAAGAAGATTTTAATCTTGAATTTAAAGTAATTAACAAAAGGGCTGATGACTCTGAACAATTACCCTTACAAATTACTGTGAAGACAGATGTTGAAGATTTAGGGCAATGGATGATGGATATTGACATGATTCTTGAAAAAAGTGAATAAATGAACAATAAATTCTAAAGAACTTACCTGAATGTTCAAACATTGAATAGATTTCCAAGAGGTGAGGCGGACAGATGTCACTTGACGAAATCGATAGGAAATTAATTGAGGCTCTAATGAACAATAGTCGTTCTTCAATGAGGCAATTAGCAGCTAAATTAGATGTTTCCCTTGGAACAATTAGAAATAGGTTGGAAAGATTAGAGAAAGAAGAAGTGATTAAGGGATATAACGTAATACTTGACCCTGCGAAAGTTGGTTGGGAAATGACTGTGATTGTTGGATTAAGAATTACTAAAGGAAAGATGATTGATGTGCAAAAAAGAATTGCAGAGGATCCACGTGTTTTCCTTGTCTATGATGTCACTGGAGATTACGACAGTTTTGTAATCGCAAAAGTGCAGAATACTGATGACTTGAATGATTTAACAAAGGGTGTTTTAACATCAAAGGGCATTGAAAGATCTTTAACTCATGTTGTTTTAAACACGGTAAAAGAAACCACTATCGGGCTACCTAAACTTAAGGATTAGTGTCCATTAGTTCTAATAACTCTTCTAAAAGAAATCTAAAGCCTTCAACTGTTTTTGTTCGGCCATTTAATGACTTGATTAGATTTTTACGTAATGTAACATCAATAGTTACATCCATTGAATTGAAAATTTGTGTTAATTTTTTTTGTAATCTATCTCCAGTTCTATCCCAATCCATTAAAATTGAAATTAATGGTTCTTTATCTCTCTTTGAGCTGTTATATTTTTCTAACATTTGTGTTGCTAGGCTTTCTAAAGTTACTCCGCGGTTTAATATTTCAATTGAGCCTTTGAACCCCAATTCTAAAAGTAATTCTTTATCTCTTCTCCCTTCAACAAGCAAAGGTAACCCCTTCAAATTTATTTCACGAGAGTTTTCTAAATCCTTAGCTATTTTCAATAACCATTTTTCTGAAAAATTTGATGGCAATCAACCACCCTCCAAGTTTTTTAATATTTTCGCGTTTATTGAATCTATATTAACATCAAATAATTTAATCTGTTTAAATCTACTAGTCTGGCCAGTTATAATTTGAATTTGGCTCTTTTGTATGTTAAAATATTCAGCAATAATTTCTATAATTTCTTTATTTGCCTCTCCTTTCCTTGCAGGTGATTTTGTGGAAATTTGTAATTTTCCCCGCCATTTATTGTAGTTAGTAATACCTTTTTTGGAACTATTAGGATGTACCTCAACTTCAACTATTGGATTTCCCGAAAAATCAATTTGAACTATTAATTTGGCGGGCATTAATTAAGGGGAGTGTTCCCTATATGATAGCGTCTATGTTCGTTGCTGCTTGAGAACTATTAATAGTTGGGATGAGTGCCCGATAAACGTTAGGGAGTTCATTGGTATGGGTCCAGCCGATTACACAATTTTTTGGAGTTTGATGAAAACATGGAATTTTTGGTCATTAGTAGTAGGAATTTTCACATTTGCCCTTTTATTTTATTTAATAATTAGATTTAGACAAATATCTCCAAAGGATGAAACTCCTGAAAAATTAACACCAGGGGTTTTTCCAAAAGAAAGGGATAATCTAACTTTAGAATTAACATGGTTTATTGTCCCTACAATTCTCGTACTTTATCTTACATTTATTGCATGGCAATCAATGATTACCGTATGGGTAGATCCTTATTCTGAAGATGAAGATACATTCGATATAACGATTGAAGCCTATCAATGGGGATGGAATTTTTACTACCATGATGAAATATTGATTGTTAATGAAACGGGTAACCTTTCAACATTTGCAACTCCCACTGGTACTGAAGTAATCGATGGGGCAGTGAGTATTGATGGGAATTTATATTTGCCATGTAATCGCCTAATTAAAGCAAAATTAGTCACATTGAATGACGGAGGAGAATTACCTGTCTTACATGCTCCATTTATTCCTGAATGGGGAATTAAAGAAGATGCAGTTCCAGGAATAGAGACTTACATGTCTTTCACACCGAAAGAAACTGGAACATATGATTTATTTTGTGCAGAATATTGTGGGCAACAACATTCGAAAATGTTGGCTAAAGTGCATGTTGTAGGGGCATGTGGTTAAAGGAAGTGAATAAATGAATAAAAATAAAGTTCGGGTAATGTCATTATTATTTGTAATATTTATTGCTTTAGCCGCTACACCACAAATGACTTCTTATCCAACAGGTTTAGGAACTAATGGAAATAATGGATGTGGTTGCCATTCTGGTGGCGCTGGCACTACAACTGTAACTGTAGAAGGTATGCCTGATTCATTTACTGGAGGAGAAAGTTATGAATTAACGCTAACTGTTTCTAACCCTGATATTGCTGGTGGAGAAATAAGTGCAAATATGGGTGGATTTAGATTCTTCGCATCGGCAGGAACATTTGGTGCTGGTGAAAACTTTACTGATTTAGTTCAAGAGTCTGAGGGAGGAATGACCCATACAGAATTAGGAAATGATTTGAGATCATGGAATGTCACGTGGACTGCTCCCGATAATGAAGGACAAATTGTCGAATTTGAAGCACATGGAAATGCAGTAAACGGAAATGCAGTGATACCGACAGATTTGAAAGGAAATACTGGAGATGCATGGGGTACTTTTGAAGCAAGTTTGCCTGGTGCTGCAGCATTAGGAGGCGGGGCAATTTTAATTGAACAAGCAGAACCATTTGAAGTTGCAATAGCAGCAATAACTTTTGGAATTGCATTATTTTCATTAATGTTAGTTTATGTATTTTATAGAAATAACCCTGATGGTTTTAACCTAAATGGATTGACTGAATGGTTAAAGAAATGGATGACTACTACAGACCATAAGGAAGTTGGAACGCTTTATTTTGTATTTAGTTTCCTTTTCCTATTGATTGGTGGTATTTTTGCAATGTTGTTTAGATTACAACTTGCGGTTGCCGATAATGATTTCTTAACCCAAGATCAATATAATTCATTTTTCACACTTCACGGGACAACCATGATTTTCTTAGCGGCAATGCCTATGATTGCTGCATTTGCAAATTGGATTATTCCTCTTCAAATTGGCGCAAAAGATTTGGCATTTCCAAGAGTTAATGCTATGGGATTCTGGATGCTTGCTTTCTCTAGTTTTTTACTATACGGAGGAGTGATGGCTGGAGAAGGTGCTGACATTACTTGGACAATGTATGCCCCGTTTTCTAATTCATTAGGTGAAAAAGGGGCTAGTGCAGGTACCACTCTATTCGTAGCTGGAATTATCATGTTAGGAATTTCTTCTACTCTATCTGGTGTAAACTTTATTGCGACTGTAATGACTATGCGAGCACCAGGCGTAACATGGATGAAAATGCCTCTTTTCACATGGTCAATTTTTGTTGCTAATGCGATGTTATATCTTTCATTACCTGCATTAATCATTGGTACAGCGTACTTATACTTTGATAGGACTATTGGAACTCATTTCTATGATGCTGCAGTTGGTGGAGATCCAATATTATGGGCACATCTCTTCTGGTACTTTGGACATCCAGAAGTTTACGTAGTTATATTACCAGCATTTGGAGTAGTATCTGAAGTTCTTTCGACAAGTGCTAAAAGATCAGTATTTGGATATAAATCAATGGTATATGCATTAGCAGGAATTGGAGTTTTAGGATTCATAGTATGGGGCCACCATATGCTAACAAGTGGAATGGACCCTACTTTAAGATTAATCATGATGCTAACAACAATGTTAGTTGCGATACCTACGGGTGTTAAAATATTCAATTGGTTAGCTACTCTATGGGGTGGCTCATTAGTATTCAAAACACATACATTGTGGGCTTTAGGATTTTTAGTAACTTTTACAATGGGCGGTATTTCTGGAATGTTCTTCCCTGTAGCAGGCCTTGATACTCATTTCCATGATACCTATTTTGTTGTCGCTCATTTCCACTACGTCTTAGTGGGTGGGACATTATTTGGAATGTATTCTGCAATATATTACTGGTATCCCAAAGCAGTTGGCCGTAAATTAGATGAAAAATTAGGTCTATTGCACTTTTTAATCACATTTATTGCTATGAATGGTACTTTTTGGCCAATGCATCAATTAGGAATTGAAGGAATGCCTAGACGTTACCACACATATTCAGTAGATAGTTGGTCTGAATTAAATTCATTTATTACAATGTCAGCACTCATTATGGGTCTTGCTCAATTAATATTAGCATGGAATCTTATTAGAAGTTACAAACATGGAGAGAAATGTGGAAAGGACCCATGGGGCGGATGGAGTTTAGAATGGACTACAACCTCTCCACCACCAACTCCAAGTTTCCATGAAATCCCTACTCAGGAAGACGATAACCTACATCATGTAGAATCTAATAGTGGTGGAATGTTCTCAAGAATGTGGAAGGGGGTTGAACCAGAATGAGTTATGATGATCATGACGACCATGGACACCATGGATCTTGGGCGCCAATAATCGCTTCTTTAGGAACCATGTTGTTCTTGTACGGATTTTCTGAAGCAAGTATGGGGATCACTGCAATTGGGCTTACTATTCTTGTTTGGGGGCTATTTACTTGGTGGAAAGGGGACCTTCCATTTGATGGCTCTGAAAAAATGGGTGAGTTGAAATCATACGGCACTCCATTTGGAGGAATGAATGTTCGTAAAGCAGGAATTTGGCTTTTCTTGATGTCTGAAGTTATGATATTCGGAACATTCTTTGGTGCTTATATTAGAATGAGAACTAATTGGAATACACATTGGACTCTTCGCGATAAGGCTCAAGAAGCAATAGATGGAGGTGCAACTGGAACTGTAGATTCTATTGTAGAAACATGTATGCCACACCACCATATCAATGTGGCTGCTTGTGAACAAGCAACAAATGGATTAGTAAATAATTCATTTTGGTTTACAGAATCTGGCCCTCCTGCTTATCATCATGTAGCTGCAGAATATATCACTGCAGACTTTTGGACATTGTTACCTGGAGCAATAAACACTTTCGCTTTGATTTTATCTTCATTCACTGTAGTCTTGGCACTTAAGGCAGCAAAGAATGTTGACTTGGAACCACGTGTACGTGACAAGAAAGTTAGGAACTATTTGACGATCACTTTAATGCTAGGTACTCTTTTCTTAATTCTAAAATTATGGGAATGGAATCATTTAATTCATGATTATGATTTTACAATTTCAACACTTGCTGGAAGCTTTTTCTATGTAACTACTGGTGCTCACGGAGTACATGTATTTGTTGGATTGGTGTTCCTTACATATTTTATTTACAAAGCGCATATTGGTGGCTGGGATCAAAATAATGCGCAAAGTATTGAATATTACGGGCTATATTGGCACTTTGTTGATCTAGCATGGGTAATAATATTCCCAGCATTCTATCTGTATTGAGGTGAAAAAAATGGGCGAACATCAAACTGGCTGGCAAAAAACACTATATGAGAAAACAGGTCAAGATGTATATTTTTGGAATTTTGTATTTTTAATGGTCTTTACTGCGATTGAAGTTGGAGCTGTATATCTTAGTCTAACTTATGGAGCAACGGTTTTTGCTCTAGTAAGTGTAGGTATTGTGAAATTCTTTGGAATTGCTGCCTTTTTCATGCATTTATGGGATGATGAAAGAGAATTAACATATACATTTGCATGTCCATTTATCTTTGTTGTAATATTATTCATTGGAATTGCATTTACAAGTCCTGGAGGAGTTGCTGGTTTACCTGCTTGGTGTTCTCCTGAATTTATTGGCAGTTATTCACCAACAGCACCTTAAAATATTAATGACTTGTAGACCTGAATATGAAGAAATTCATCTCTGCTTTAATTGTATTATCTATTTTATCAGGCTGTTTTGGATCTCCATCTGATGATGCTTGGCCTCAATTTCATGGCACTGAATGGGCAGGAGGACCTGCATCAGATTTTATTTTGATTAATCAAGATGGGGAAAACATTTCACTATCTGATTTTGAAGACAAAATAGTTGTGGTTGCTTTTACATTCACTACATGTCCTGATTTTTGCCCAATGATTGAATATAATATGAATCTTGTAAAAGAGTCCTTGGGAGATTCTTATGGAAGAGATGTGGTTTTTCTTTCAATTTCAATTGATCCATTGACGGATACTCCGGAAAAAATGAAAGAGCATTGGCATGAAGGATTAGGATATGATTGGAATCATTTAACTCATCCAGATTACGCAGTTGCAAAATCTGTGTGGGATTCTTATGCAATTGTAGTTAAACCTGCATTTATTCAGGCACATACGATAGATGAAAACCCAATTAATGCATCAGATAATATGTATGATGACTTGTGGGTTGTTTTAGAACATTGGAATATGTTTAGCGAAAACGGTCAAAGGCACGTAAAAACCCCAAGCGCAATAAATCATATTGAAAATATATTATCACAACATACTAATTTAAGCACTAATGATATTGATTATCTAAATTCTGAAAATCAGTCATTAACAATCAATAATGGGAATGAATCAATATTTTTAACAATTGATTCAAACGAATTAGATGAAAATACAACTGGGTGGGATCTTATTGTAGAATCATTAAATTCTGAAAATATCTCTTATGAAGTCACTAGCAACAATGGAACTGAAACACTAACTAAGATTAATGGAAATTTACTTGAAACTTGGCAATTCATGATTTGGAATGAAACAAATAAATTATGGGAAAATAGCCAATTAGAACTTAATTCTGAAAATTTTAACGCTTTGTATAATTCAGAAATTAAAAACATGGCTATAATTAATAATGATATTGACATGGTTAATGATTTGCCTATTGAAATTAGAAATCATGACCTTTGTGGGTTGGAATATATGCACGAAAATGAACATTATGGGGAAATTATTCAAGAAATATACCAATGGTGTGAATTTAATTTAAATGATACTAAAATGCTTGAAACTGTTTCAATACATATAACAAATTACATTCAAAGTCTTGATGGAGAAGAAGATGACTCTTCCGATAATGGAGATAATATAGGCCATAGTACAGTTACACTTATTTTAGACAAAGAACATAACCGTAGAGTTGCACATACTGGATATAATTGGGATCCTCTTGAGTTTGTTGAAGATATCCAATTATTGTTGGATGAGTGATAATCAAAATAGAAACCTGGGTGTTGTCGTTGACTCAGGAAAATATCAAATTACCATTAATTCCTGTAATTCTTCCTTGGAAAAATCATAAAGGAGAGAAATTGAGTTTTTTTCAAATTTATTTTTCTAGATTTTTTACATATACATTTTTAATAATAATTTGGCTTATTTGGTACTTTTTAGGAGAAATGAGTTCAAATAATTGTATTACGACTAATGAAAAAATTGGGTGCTCAGCAGCAATTTGGCACACAGAATTCAAAAACCCAATAAAATATTTTTTTTCATTTTTTACAGCTCCATTCTTTTACAATAGTTCTCAACATATCAGATTTACAACAATTTCATTCCTTATTTTTGTACAATCTTTTGAGGCGAGAGTAGGTACAAAAAAAGTCATTTTGGTTTTTTTTACTACGATTATTTCTATTGGGTTAATAGGGGGAATTGTATCTAATCTGGGATATTTCTTATTCCCAAATTTAGAAATTTTTTCATATATGCTAGGACGAAGTTGGATGGGATCCTCTAGTGGGTTTATGGGAATTATTGGGTCTATGAGTCATTTCTCAAAATATAAACCGTTATTACCTGGAATCGTAATTTTATTTGAATCGTGGAATTTTTTTATTAATGGTATTTCACTTAGTATTAGTATTACACATATGATTAGTTGTTTTGTTGGTTTTTTCCTTTGGACAATAATTAATCGCAGGAAGCATACTAGTTAACCCCCCAAACATAGATAATCTCAAAGAAGTAATACCTTCAGGAGAATAATGTGAATAGACCCATTAATCAATATAATCATTTCTTTGAATGCATTATTTTGACAATGGTAGTATTAACATCAACATCAATTGGATTAGAAACTAAAACAATTGATTTAGAAAAATCTTCTGAAATTGATTATATCTATGGAACTGTAACTCTTTCAACTAGAACCGCAATGAATGCCTTAGGATTAAGTGAAGATACAAAAATTGGAGCAAGGGCGACAATGAATCTTACTGTGAATTCAATAATTAGTGAAGGATGTAATGATTGTGTGCATAACCCCACAGGTCTACAAATAGAAGGGTTTGTAGAAATTCAAAATATTCGTAATGATATGGGAGGATTAGGCAGAATAGAAGGAATTCTAAGTATTACATACCTCAAAGAATACCTTAAAGAAAATTTTATTTCCAAAGAATGGTTTACAATTAATTGGAATGCTAGTGGAGGGACAGAATTAGATACATATACTCAATTTACAATAATACACAACCCTCCTAAATTAGAATTGGAAAAACGCTATGATGCTGCATTCATTACCTCGGATGGAGAAAAAGAAAGTAGAACTGGACCTTGGTTATTAGCAAAAACATTGATTGATGGATCTATAAATGCTCAAGGTTGTTTTCCAAATAGCGTCTCTTGTGAAAAATCATTAAATCCAGATATAAATTTAACATCTGTTAAAAAATCAATAGATTCTCCAAAAACTATTTCGCATTCGAATTCATTAATACAAATTAACAATTTAGAAAGTACTGAAAACATCCCCTCTAATATTGATGGCTTTCGTGATTTATTTGAAATGAAAAATGAAACTAATGACCATAATATTTGGTGTGACGAAAATGAAGAAGATATAATTGCAATAAAATCTTGGAATCTTGACACTTCCAACAATAACATAATTGCACCAATGACTCTTTGGCTAGATGTACTCGGTTTACCAAGTAGTTCATTTGTACAAACAAATGGAATCTGGTCTGAAATAGATTACAGCAATACAGGATGCGCTTCTATTTCAGATGAAAATAAAAACTTAATTTTTAATATAATAATTAGATAATCCCCCATTAAATATGAGTGTGCTAAAATTACAATAAATAAATACCTCTATTAGTAAAAAGTATTTGGCTTACTCCATGAAAAGGTATACAGGTTTAATGATATTAATCCTAATGGGAATGTCACTATCTCCAGTAATAGCACAAATAGCAACACCAAATTCAGCAACAGTAAATGGTGAAACTCTAAGTGTTGATGGTTTTGTTACAACAAAATTTGCATCGATAGGTTCTGATGTTGAGATTATGGCACATACAAGAGGACATACAAGTAATACTCAAGTTACTGCAGATATTTTAAGATATGATATGGATCCTATTGAAATAATAAATGGTCAACTTCCATTAAATGGGGTAATTGTTGATACTGTAGTTCTACAAAATACTGGTTATCACGTTGATGATGTCAATACAATGACTTGGAAGGGCGTATATACTATTCCTGTTACTTCCCTAGGAGGTACTTATGCTGCATCAATTAAAGCAGAACATGGAAATATGATTGCAGTTGATGATGCAACACAAATTACAGAATTACTACTTAATAAATTTGAAACAAAGGTTCTACAACCTCTTGACAATGCTTGGGATACTGCAAATCCATTAGGCGAAATAAAAAATGAATTTGATAGTTTAGAAACTGCAGGAACATCAAATGGAGGGTGGGATAATTTTGTTGAAACTGCAACTGAAGGTACTGGCCCAGGAGGTAGTGCACAACTTTGGAATAATATGCTAGATGCTGGGCGTGATCAATATGATATGGAAGCTGGTGCAAATTTCTTAGAAGCTTTGATGGAATTTCTTGATTCAGAAGATGTTGATGCAGGATTAGATATGGTTGCTGCTTTCTTACTATATGGTGATGAATTCCCATTACCTAGAGTAGTAGAAGACTTTGGCGATGTTATAGATCATATGCAAGCATTTGATCCTATTGAGAATTTTACAAGATTTGAAGGAACTGGAGACTTTGAAGCAGCATATAATGCATTACTTGGAAGTAATGAATGGAATGAGTTACAAGAATCAATTGAAAATCTTGCTAATAATCAATTACCATTCCAATCTATACAAAATATAATGCATAATATTGCATTACTGGCTGTATCTATTCATCCAGAAGCAATGGCTAATTCTTTGGAAGCATGGGTTCAACCTTTAGTTGATGGAGATTGGGAAAGCATGACTCCATTACAAAAATTAATTGTCCGTATGGCTGAAATGCCAGAACCTGTCATTGAGGACTACAATGGAGATGAAATTCCTGATGATGAAGGAGAAATTACTTGGCAATATGAATTATTATTGGATACTTCAGAAGGTCAAGCATGGTCCGCGAAAATGGAATCTAGTTCTTCATGGGTAAATGATGCATTTGATGAATTTAATTCAATGCCTGAACATATTTTAGGGCATGTTTTCGACTCATTAACTAATCCAGTTTGGGAAAGTTTTGCAGAATCCGCTGAAGAATTTGGAGAATGGATAGAGGACTCTTCTAGATCGTATCATGAAGAAAATTGGTATAATTGGGATAGTGAAGATGAAACCATAATTTTTGGGGATTGTGAATATAATGAGGAAGAGGATGAAGAAGATTGTAGTTCTCGTGATATGAGGGAAATTGTCACTAGTATTCATGATAGAAATGTACTGGACATAGGCATAAGAATGGAATTCACTCCAAGTGATTGGGGACAATGGGAACAATATCGAGATGATGTTCCAGATCAATTCTCAATTGCAATGACTAATGACAAAACTCCTGCGGATGTTGAAAGTACGTTCTTAGAAAGAGATGGGGATGAATACAGATATTATGGTCGATTAACTACATCAACAATAGAAGACGCTAAATGGAGTTTTACACAAGCTCTAAGTAATTTTGAACCACCATGTGATGATTGTGATGTTGAACATGCAAGAATTGAATTTGAAAGATTAAATCCATCATTGTTGGAATCAATGGCATGGGAAAATAATGATGAACTGTTTATTGTTTCAGCTGTTGGTATTTTAGTAACTCAAGATGAAACTACAAATGTAAATGATGATTATGACATTAAGGCGACCGCATATTCTCACAGTGGACCTATTGAAAATGCTGAGGTTGATTTAGCTGTTCTCAGAGTTTCTCCTCAAGCAGCAGTAGGTGCTGTGGAAGCTTTTGAGGTTGAAGGAGAAATTGAATACGTTTGGCAAGATGAGGTCATTTCTGGACATTATAATGCTGATGATCTTGAAAATGGTGATTTAACTGTTGAAATAAATCCAAGAGGGCATAGAGATGGGGAAGATGTTTATCTATATGATCAATTAACATTCCAAGATACTTTCCAAGAAGATGGTAATGGAGATGGTGAATGGTATGTTGATATTTCTAGTGCTAATGGAGACATAGGTATTTCAGAAGTAACCACAACTGGAAAAACAAACTCAGGAATTGAATTTGAATTTACTGAACAAATACCTATGCCTGGAACTCCTGATTGTATGTATACTGAAGGATATATACAAGATGAGGAAAATAATAATATTGAATTGTACTTAAAAACACAGCAATGGGAAGGGCATCAATATTTTGAAACTACTAATATTGAAAATATCAATATTAATTGGGGAGATGGTACAACTGATAATCTTGAACTGGAATCTTGGGAATCTGACGGGTACGACAATTACTACTCGCATCAATACACTAATGATCCAGGGTATGAAAATCAAATTACAATAGATTACAAAGATTTTAATGATAATCATTATTATCATTATTTTACATATAAAAATGATGATGGGTTTGAAAAAACATACTATGATGAGGAAACTGATGGAGATGTAACATATTATGATTACAACGATCAAAGTTTTGAATGGGGTGTGTACAACTATTGTAGTTTAAGATCTTGGGATAGTATGACACCAAGTCCAGTAATTATTGATAGTTTCATTACAGATGGACCATTTGAAGTAATGAAAGAAGAAATCATGACCTCTGATAGTAATGGAGAAACGGTAATGACTGTAACTCCAACATTACCTGGAGCTTATATCTCAATTGCACAAGTGAAAGTAACTCGTGCGGATGGTAGTGAAATGATAGGAGTCGGGATGAATCTTGCAGCAGTTACTGAAGGAAGTATTTCAATTGGAGGAGACTTAAATCAAGAAACTACTTTTGGAGGAATCCCTGTATATTCTTCAGAAAGAGGTGATTTAAGCACTGGAATTTCTATTGCGCCTACAGATATTCCTTGTGAGGATGGTCATAGAATTCTTGTGGGATTAGTTCCATTAGTTCTTAGTGAGGCATTCCCAGGAGTTGACGAAGATGCATGGACTGGGCCTCAAAATGATGAGGATGACGGAGATGGTTCATTTGAAACAGAATTAGAATTTGAATGTGGTGAAACAGCCAAAAACTGGGAAGTTGACTTAGAGTCACCAATGTATCTGTTAGCAGCTATAGCAGTTGATAGCACTGGCAATAACGGAAACAATGATGAATGCTATGAAGTTCAGGAAGGAGAATATTTCGATGATGATGGATGGTTTTATCCATATGATAATAATGAAGAACATTGGGTAGAATGGGACGATTATGTATGGGAAGATGGATCTTTCTGTCCTGGTGAGTCAGTAGGAACTGGTGACCTAATTTTATTCCCTAATGCTTTACATATTGGAATTGTATTAAATAATCCTGCTTCGTTAAAATTAACAGGAGAATTAGGGCCAGGTCAAGTAACAAATATTGCTCTTAGCGATGAAGATGGGCCAGCATCAAGAATTCTTGCTGTAGCAACACCAAAAGAAGGTTTTGATCCTGCAACTATTGATTTGTCTGCAGTAACTGAATTTTTGTATGGTGAAGGAGTTAGAGAAGAAATTGGATGGGTTGCTAATGATAAATCTATCGAGGATGTATACATTTCATCTGATGCATGGTGTGAATACAGAGAAGACTATGATTGGGAGACTGATACTCAATATGACAAATCAAATGTCAGGGTGAGAATTTATGCTGACAATAATCCATGGAGTTCTTCCATACCAGACCCTAAAGATACTGTTCTAAAAGATAGTTCTGGTTTCTTAATTACGCCAGTTAGGGATTGGTATAAAGAGTGGGGAAATGAGTGGTATGCAAACTATGATATTGATTTAGGTGGAGATTATGAATTAATTCTTGGTGATCATGTAAATAAGATGTATATTGACGCAAATACAGAAGATTGTAATTATGTTGAAAATGGATACCATAGCAGTGAAGGTTCAGAAGTAGATACTCCTGAAGAAATATTTGACTTGATTGATTCTCTTCTTTCAAATATGGGTTCGATTGCATGGGGACAAGGATCTAGTGCTGATTTAGAACTGCCAATTCTTTCATCCCCAGTAGGAGAATATACGATTATTGCAATTGCACAAAAAGGTGAAGGAGAAAATGCTGAAATTATTTCAGCAATAAATAATATGGTTGTCGAAGCAACACCAAATCCTGAACCTCCTGAAATTAAGGATGTATTCTTAAGTTTTAGTCCTCCAAACCCACAAGTTGGAGATACTGTAACTATTCAAGTTGTAGATGAAGATAATACCCCTGTAGATGGTTTATCTGTAACTGGAAAAAGAGACAGTTGGACAATATTTAGTATGGTAACTAATGATGTTGGGCAAGCTGACTTTATTGTTCAGGAAGGAACTATCGAGGTATTAGTAAGTGGCGGGAATTTTAACCCAGCATCAATAACAATCATTGTTACAGCTGAAGGAGTAACTACAGGTGACGGAGATACATTACCAACCGAAGATAATCCAATAGGATCTGATAACCAAACTTTAGACAATACAAATGAAGAAAATAATGGTGAAAATAATGACGATGAAGATGCAGGAACAGGTACTGGATTAAGTTCCGCTCTTGGAGAATATCAAAACATATTTATCATCGTTATTGCAGTTCTGGTTGTTGTAATCTTAGGGCTTCTAACTGTTATGAAATTAAGGGGCAGGGAAGGAGATGATTGGCAAGATGATGGTGCTGCATGGGATGATTACCAAGACATTGTAAACAGTCCTGTATCTTATGATTCTGCGCCTGCAGCTTCACCACCCTCTGATGGAAGGCCTCCAAATTACATGGAAGGACAAATGAGAGATGGTTATGAGGTCTTAGAATACCCATCTGGAAGTGGAAATTGGTGGTACAAAGACGGCCAAACTGGTCAATGGCAGGAATGGAAATAAAACTCATGATTACTAAGTAATACTGATTTAGTTTTACTAGTAAGAGGAGAATATGAACCCCAAACAAGCCAGGATTTCCATAATACTAGTCTTAGTATTATGTTCAGGGCTAGTTTTCATTTTTCCTACAGAACCGGTTTTAACTACTGAAGTATTGTTCGATGACAAAGTTGTTCAAAGGATTGAAGATGAAAGTAATTATTTAGACGAAAATAAATTAATTTTGATAATTAAACACGATGATAATGGGCCATTAACAAATAATTTAACACGTGTTAAAACTCTATTATCTCTTGAACAAGATATTATCAATAATAAAGATAATATTGCATTTTTAAATGACAATTCTGCCTACATTGATACTGTGTCTTCACCACTAAACAAATGGTCTGATGCTTTTAATTCAAGAAATCGTTCTCTTGAAAATGCTACAAAGTGGGCAGATGTGTTACAGCCTATACTTGCGGATGGCTGGTGTGGAGAAAATACTACATCTGAAGAGAAATTAGCATTTCAATCTACATTATTATTACTTCCTAATGAGGCAAAAATGAATGTGGCATGCCCAGCTTTTTCTGGATCTTCTGCATCTCAAGCACCACAATCAAATGAATTAATTTGGCTAATTAGTTTAAAGGATATAAATGATTTATATGGTGATGTTCGGTGGTCCATGGTTCTATCTTGGGCAGAAAAAATAAGTGAGGAATCAGAATTTGAAATTGAACCAGCAGGAGTAAATATGTTATTTGCAAAAGCACAAAAAATTGCAGAGGATGATCTTTCATCGATATTAATCCCCTCACTATTATTTCTAATATTAATTCTAACAATTGGATTACAAGATTGGAAAATTTCATTGGTAACCATTGGAAGTGTCACACTAATTATTCTGGCTGAACTTGGGATTTTATCTGCTATTGGATTTACAATTTCAATTATAGATGTGATTGCAATTCCAATAATTATGGGTGTTGCGGTTGATGGTGCATTTTGGTATTGTAAATCATCAAGAAAAAGAGAAGAAGTTAGAAGTATGCTACTTATTGCTATGATCACAACAGTTAGCGCTATTTCATTATCTTTGATTTCTCCAATTAGGGCTCAAAGATCATTAGCATTTGTTATGATAATTGGAATAATTTTGGATTGGGTTGTTACAAGATTTTTACTTGAAAATTTCTATCTAAGTAAACGTAAGTATTTTGAAAACTTGACAATTAAAAAATCATTTGATAATAAAACTCCTATGTTCTGGCCTATTGCATTAGTAATCTTAGCATCAATTTCAATTATCTCTCCTACTAGTGTTGACATATTAGATGTTAAACAATTTTTACCAAATGACGACCCCTCATTAGATGATTTAGATGAATTACAATCAAAATACCTCCTTGCATCTGGAACAATGGCTTGGATAATTATAGATGCTGAAGGTGATTCAACAACTGATTTAATTAAAATTCAAAATTTCCAAAAACAACTTTCTTATCATCCAAGTATTATTTCAATTGATACTGGCATCTATCAAACCCCGTTAATCATGGGAGTTCCGAATTATGATGGCGGAATGGAAAATGTAACAATTAACAAAATTCTTAATGAATTTGAAGATTCATTTATCCATTCAAACCCCAAATTGCAAAAAGATGGAGTTACGACTGGTATTGCAATTTCGGTCTTAATTGATGGAAGTTTTGCAGATGCTGCTCTTGAATTTAGTGATGATGTTAGATTTTTAATGAATGAAAATGAACTAAATGGAGATGTTGGCGGGCAACTAATATCTGGTGCTCAATTGGCAAAGGATTTCGGAGAAAATAGAGTATATCAAATATTATTTGCAGGTATTGCTGTATTCATTGTCAGTTTTGCATTATTACGTTCACCAATTCGTGCTTCTAGAATTGCTGTAGGCACTATTGCCATCGGCGCCGCAGTAGACGGAATGGCTAGCATTATTGGAACAAGGGGTGTTCATACTGCCCCCGCTGTGTTATTAGGAATGGGATTTGCTGCAGACTATCTTTCACATGCGAGCGGAGAACATCCTTCTACGAAACATGATAATTATGCAAGGTGGGGTGCTGCAATATCATCAATATCGATTTTCTTATTACTTGGATTTTCAGTATTTCCTCCTGCACAAAACACAGGTAGATTACTAACAATAAGTATTCTATTTGCAGCCATATTAGCTACTTGTCTTTCATTAACATATATTGAAAAAGGAGAAGAGGAATAAACAAAAAACTACTGGCTTTTGTAACAAACAAGGAGGATAAGTGAATGGATAAAATAAATTTGAAAGAAAAGTTATCAATGTTCTCTGAATATTGGTCTCCAAAAATCATAAGTGAATTAAATGATTATCAAATAAAATTAGTGAAAATTAAAGATTCGTTTGTATGGCATAGTCATAATGATACTGATGAGCTTTTTTTGGTTATTGAAGGAAATATGAAAATTGAATTTAAAGATAGAACTATTGAATTAAACGAGGGAGAAATGTATGTTGTTCCAAAAGGCATTGAACATAGACCATATGCAAAAAATGAATGCAAAATTATGTTGATTGAGCCTAAAGGCGTTATTAATACTGGAGAAAATAAAGGTGAATTGACAGCATCAAATGATGTATGGATATAATTCTAAAACCTTACAATGCATGAAGTTCCATTAATTCCAAGGGTATTATTTGAAGCGATTCTTCATGTGTTGCTTCAAGATTAATTGGACAAGCAACTCCTTTTTCAGCAGCTTCTAACCAAGTTCTAGCACAAACACACCATCTATCTCCGTTTTTTAATCCTGGGAAATTATATTGTGGTGCAGGAGTAATCAAATCATTACCTTTAGATTTGGCAAATTCTAGGAATTTCTCTGTAACAATACAACAAACTGTATGTAAACCATGATCATTGCTATCGGTATTACAACAACCGTCTCTATACCATCCTGTAACAGGATCTAATGAACAAGTTTCTAATTTACCTCCAAGTACGTTTATGCTATGTCTCATAATTAATCCTAATCAAAACTATCACATTATCTCTTTTAATAAATGATTAGTAATTTAAAAATAATTGGTGTATAAAATACTTGAAAATTTGTAAAAATTTAAGACTCATACACTCCTTTTAATATCACATAACATTAAGACTGTCATGCGCCTAGTAACAATTACAGCCACACTATTGATTATTTCAGTAGCATTTTTGAATACAGCAAGTTTTGCTTCTGCTCAAGAGCAAAATTCAACAAATACCGAAGAATGTAAAGTCATTATTGGTATTGATTCTTCTGGTGTTGCATTTAACAACACAAAAGTAAATGTGATGGTAGGAGACACTGTTTGTTGGGTTTGGGAAAATGAATCTATGGGACATAATGTAGTACAAGTAGATAGTGAAGATTCTAACGAAAGAAAAGCAGGTGGAGTTTATAGTGGTGAAGCTGAAACAACAGTAGATTTTAGACATACTTTTACAGAAGATGAAACTTTTTACTATGTATGTGAGCCTCATACCTCAATGGATATGAGGGGGGTAATAACGGTTGGAATTGGAACAATAGATCTCCCAAGTGATTCAAATGATACTCCTGGTTTTGGTGTTGGAATAACTCTAATTGCTCTATTAGTGGGATTATTATCTACTAAAAAGTCAGATAATCGATTATAAATTGCTCAATTATTACGAACAGTAGTATAAATATTCGATAGAAGTACCATAAGTTATGAATGATTCATATCTAATAGTTGGCGGAAGTAGCGATATTGGCATAATTACTGCAAATATGTTACTAAATGAAGGTAAAGATGTCACTTTACTTGTTAGGAATGACATTAGAGTCGAAGAACTAAAACTAAAGGGTGCTTCGGTAATTATCGGTGATGCTTTAGATGAAGAATCATTAAATAAAGCAATAAAGCATACTTTAGAAAAAGGAAATGGCAAGATCGCTGGAATTGCACATTTAGTAGGTTCAATTAAGATTAAACCGCCCCATGTTATGACTATAGATACCTTTAATGAAGTAATAAGTACAAATCTTACTACTGCTTTCCTAACCCTTTCATTGGGAGGGAAAATAATGCTAAGAAATGGTGGGGGTAGAATGGTCTTCATCTCTAGTGTTGCAGGAAGTTTAGGATTGGTTAATCATGAAGCAATTGCTGCAGCAAAAGGAGGAATTGAATCAATGGTTCGCTCTGCTGCTGCTACTTATGCAAAAAGAGGAATCAGAATAAATGCAATTGCCCCAGGATTAACTGAAACAAGATTGTCAGAATCCTTAATAAAATCTGATCTGATTCGCGATGCTTCAGAAAAAATGATTCCTATAAAAAGAATAAATAAGCCTGAAGAAATTTCCAAAAGTATCAATTGGCTATTAACAAATGCTCCTGATAATATTACTGGCCAGGTTCTACACTTAGATGGCGGCATGTCAAAAATTCTAGTCTAGGTGAGAGTAATGAAATGGCACACTGCAATTAAAATTAAAAAACTAAAGCCAGGAAAGAAAAAAATGGTTATGGTAGATAGAAAGTTAATTTTAATTGGACAATCTAATGAAAGTTATTTTGCAACAGAAGCGCTTTGCAGACATATGAGATGGCCCTTGGCTTATGGTGCAAAAATTGAAGATGGGTGCATCAAATGCCCACTACATCAAACCAAACATAAATTAAATGATGGAAGTTTACTCGAATGGAGTCCTTTTCCTCTATTTCCACCATATGGTAAATTAGTGGGGATTCTTTCTAAAAAAAAGAATTTGAAAATTTATGAAACTAGAATTAATAATGAATTTATTGAAATAAAAATCTAAGCTAATGAAAATAAAGAGCGCGACGGGAGAGATTTGAAC
>PAAW01000069.1 GCA_002699515.1 Methanobacteriota archaeon | reverse complement strand
TGTAACTTCATCAATCCATGCTCTGTCTTCACAATCATCTGGATGATTTTTACGCAAATCACCATCTGGAACTGGAGCACCTTCATTTCCAGGTAATGGTGGTAACATCATTTGTCTGTTTACTTGTATCGTAGCTCTTTCTCGAAATTTATGTTGATCCGTATAATGTATTCCAATTGGCACAATTATCGGGTCATTGATGCCTTTTTTTCTTGCTTCTCTTGTTGATTGCAAGATTATTCTGGCTGTTCCACTTCTCACTCTAACAGGATGGGGTTCTAAGTGTGCTTTACCTTCAGGATATATCGCAATCCTACCTCCATCAGAAACTACTTCAGATAATGTATCTATCAAACCTGTATTTTTATTGCTTCTACTAGCTAATTTTTCAACTTCTTCATTCTTTACATCTACTGCTCTGTAAACTGGTTTTGCACCTACAGCCTTGATAATTCTACCCATTATTGGAACTTTGAAAAGAGTATGTTTTGCAGCAAAAGTCAGTTGACCAGGAATTGTCGAAAACATGAGCAATGGGTCAATCATTGCCCCTAGGTGCCAAGACATGAAAATCACTCCCCTGTCTGTTGGAATCGTATCTGCATCTACTACTGTTATTTCTCTAAACCATGTATCTGTGACTGAGCGCATTAAACTTCTAATGCCGCGATAACTTCTGCTAAGCTCACCTAATTCCTTTGGGTCATCTGGCCACTGCACAATACATCCCAAACACTACTCCATTATCTTCAATTCGCATATAAGGTCTAATTTTGTGTGCTCTTTTCATTGCCAAATGGAGAGGAACTTTATTCCTGCAGATGGTTGAATTGGAAATCGGATAGCCATTGCTTGAGGCTTATTTTGGAACGATACCTTTGTTTTTATGAATGGAAAAGAATTTCTAAAGCTGATCTCCACCATCCCTTAATTATAGCGACAATAATCGCTAATATTAGAAATAAAATAATACAATAATCCCACATAATTTTATTCAACTCTTCTTTTTCTATTTCTTTTCCAATTTTCATTATTGTTTACGTATTGTATTGCAGTAGTGGAATCAATTAGAACTCCTAACATTTGTTGAACCTCTAAGTCAGTAGGATTGCCTCTCATGATGGATCTGATAAAAGTTTTTGTAATGGAATGTTTTCTTCCATCAGGCCAAGGAAGTGACTCTTCGAGTTCTTTTAATTGTACTCTTAATAATTGTCTTAATTTTGGGTCAAGTGACCTTTCTATAGAAATAGAACTTTCCCTGATACTTGGGTCCTTTGATGAATGGTTAATCAAATGATATTTGTATAATTCATATAGAATTACAGAAACAGAATGAGATAAATTCATTATTGGATATCCTTCCCAAGTTGGTATACTTGTAAGTAGATCACAACAAATTAATTCTTCTTGAGATAATCCTTTTCCTTCAGGTCCAAAAACCAGGGCTATTTTTCCATGATTGGGATATATTCTATTTGATATTTCTTCTGGAGTTATAAAATGTCTTGTAATTATTTTTTCACCAAATTCTCTTTTTCCACTTGTCCCTATAACTAATGAACAATCGTTAATTGCATCTTTAAGGTTATTATGTATTATTGCATTTTCTAACACTTTTTTAGCATGCTTAGCTCTTTTTCTAGCTTCTTCACCAATGGTTAATTCTGGAGAAATTAAGTGTAATTCATCAAATCCAAAATTTAGCATATTTCTTGCTATTGCTCCTAAATTACCTTCAATAGATGGTTTGACTAAAATAATTTTTAAAGTATATGGGAATTTTGGAAGTGGTAATTTTTGATGATCTCCCATTTATTCACCTTCTTTAATATAATTTTCAACAATATCTTTTCTTATGTTTTCATAAATTAAAAATGTAAACCCGCCCGATTCTCTATCTGGCATTATTATGCTGTGTTTCTTTAATCCGTTATTGTTTAAAAATGAAAGAAAATCAATTAAATCCTCTTCAATTGTGCATTTGATGCTAATTGGGACAGTACCCCAATCGACCTGGATTGGCATTTCACTCAATCCGTTCTTCTTTGAACATACCTTGTAACGTAACCAGCAATCCAATTTCTCATCCTTTTGTTTGCTCCTTCTGTATATTTTTCCACGAGTAATTTGTTAGCATCAAAGTCCGGAGTAAATTCTCCAGGATATTCATTAACTAATTTTATTGCTCGTATTTTTACAAAAGATGGTCTTATTCTGCCCATGATTAATCCTCCAGTAATTTTACTTCTATTGGAATGTCTTCTTCTTCATGTCTTGTTATTTGCAATCTAACTTTTCTTGGAGGGTTTTCGATTCCATTTTTCCAAATATATTCATTAACTTCAGGATCAATCCATACAGTTTCTTCTATAGTGACCTTAAGATGTCTTTGTACTTGATTACGTATTTCACTAACTGCTCTTGATGCTCTTTTATTACGAGGTACATTCCAAGCTGCTCTTAATGGTACGATTAACTCACTAACTGCTCCTCTTGCCATTTATTTCACCTTTGTAATTTACTTCTACGCCACATGTGTCTTTTTGGGTGGCTCGTCATTCTTCTTCCCGTTTTCATAGTAACCCAAACAGGAACTCTTCTATTTTGTTTAGTAACTTTTTGAAGTCTTAATTTTTTTGCTAATGGTTTGTGTCTTGCCATATTATCACCTTAATATTTTGAAAGTCCTGGTGCCATTTCATTTGCATTTTCTCTAACTGAATGTGCACATTCATCTAATAATTTCTGACCATTACCTGTCAGCTTACGTCCTTTTGTGATGTCAATTTTCTCTTCGTAAATGTTTTCAATAGTTTTAACAACGGATTTCTCAACAAAACCTGCATCTTCTAATTGATGGAGGGCAGTTCTGATTATATGTCTTGAACCTGTTTTTACTCTATTTGGTCTAACATTTCTATTTGTTGGTCCTCCAAATTCGTCAGCAAGGTGTTTTACTCCTATTGGCCCTAGTCTTGCAACTTTCCTCAAAATTGCTGCACACCTCATTTGCCACCAATCTTCCTGAATTGGCGGCCTTTCTCTGTTTGTACCTGTTTTTACATCATCTGCCCATTCTGGCTGTTCTATGACGTCTAATTGACCTAATTTTGCTGCAACAGCAGGCAGTAATAGTTCTGCTGGAACGTCATAGTGCGTAGTCATAGTATCACCGAGCGACCTGCCCACAAACTTCCCGTATAAAACTACGATGGAATCATAATTGTGTAAAGTTATACTAATAAGTTTCAAACGATGGGCAATTTTGGGAGAATCATGCGAGCCGCAATGAGGCAGAATCCTAACATGATTAGAACAATGTTGCTTTTATCCTTCACACTTATTTTTTTGCTGGTTTATGCAGTATATGGAGCGACATCTGATTCAGGATATTATCTATATTCTACTGAAAAAAATAATACTGATGCTGATCTAAATTCTGTTGGAAACAGTCCCTCATTTCAGAATGGAAAAACAGTATGGATTTGGGAATTTGAAACAAACATTACTAATTTAACTTGGGTTAATGTTTCCGTTTCTGGTGCTTATCCAAATTCTGTCCTTAAGGTCGTTAATGTGGATGGTTCATTTTGGTCGCATCCTGAATTAGGAGATGCGTTTGATTCCAATGTAAATTGTGCAGATAGAGTAAATATGGATGGAGTTAATGTATGGGTAACTGTAGATTGTCAAGTAGGTTCAACACACACTATGTCTATGGCTGATGGTAATGCTACTTTTGTTTCATTTACACACCCTAATCCTGCATTTAGGGATGGAGGGACAGTTAGAGCCGAAAATTATGATGATGCATTAAGTGTTGTTAATTCTACATTCAACAGAACTCATAAATCAGAGTTATGGCAAATTTCAATTGAAGCAGATGGAAATCATACAGATATTATTCCAATAATGAGTGTTAATTATGTAAATGAGGAGATTAATCATGTTGAATTATTTGAAATTGATGCTGTAACTGAAATGCTATGGTCTATGTCTGCATTGATTGGATGTTTCATGATTTTATTAGTTCCTGCGTTTTTGATATATTTTATTTCTCAACAAAGTAATAAAAAAGAAAGAAAAGAAGTTGAAATTGCACTTGAGCAAGATGAAATTAATTAGTTTCCGTCAATGGTTTGAAATACCCTTCTTGTATTCTCTCTAATGTGGCTTCTAGGGTTATTCTAGTCATTCTGAGTTTGGCGGGGCTCATTTTTATGAGTTTTTTTGATTGCGTTGATGATTTAAATAGTAGTCCAATTCCAGAGAATTACAACTCTTCTAGTAAATTAAGTGGTATTAATTTAAAGCCTACTGATTTTGAATTTCAGTATTCAAATGATGCCGATTTTCAAAATTATGGATTACTATCTAGTTATACTTGTTGTGATACAGTAAATCGCCCAGAGAGTCTATGGATTGTAGATGGAATGTTGGGTAAAGAACAGCAAATAGGAGTTACATTGCAAAATATCGGCTCTACTTCGAGTGGTCAATTTGATTTAAGAGTATATGTGGAGCATAATGAATATGATGAATTTATTATTTTTGATCAAACAATACAAGTATCTAGTATTTCAGGATCTAGTTCAAAAATGGTTTATCTTAATTGGATTCCAGATTATTCTGGAAACCATACTATTTATGCAATTACATTACATCCTCAAGATGATGATTCTTCAAATGATCAATATTCAAGGCATTATACGGTTGGTTTTTTGTATGAAAATGCAAATGCAGTAGGAATTTGGAATTCAATGTCTAGTCACTGGTCTATAGATTCAGACACAGGCATAACCCCCCATAGTTCTAGTACCTTTTATAGAAATTCATTTTATGTTGGAGATCAAAATACAGTTTCTTATGGCAATAATTGGAATGAGGTCATGGATAGTTCAGTAATAGATTTTGGAGATAGAGTCTCAAATCCAACAAAATCCTTTCAGATATCTTTTTTAGCATCTGGTGCAAGTAAATCTGGAGATAATTTGTACCTTAAAATTCAAAATTCTCCCAATAATTGGAAAACTCTTGGTACTTTAAATGCAGTAATTGATTCTTCAGCTGCTAATTGGAATCTGTTTAATTATAATATTAATCCCATCGATATGAATTCAAATAGTAAATTAAGATTAAGTTTTACTTCTAATGCAGTAAATACTGATTCTGGTTATTGGATTGATGATTTTGTAATGGTTTATGATCAGGCTGCAAGAGATAATGAGTTCAATCCTGTGATTGTCAGTATCTCTGATGGAGAATCAGCAGCAGAAGAATGGTCTGAGCATGATCTTGAGGTAAAAAATATTGGAAATTTGGAAGACAAATTTAATTTTGAAATTACTAATCTTCCTATTGGTTGGGATTGGACTTTAAATTATAAAAATGGAGGCCCTATTGATTCTCAAACGGGAATAGAAGTGCCAAAAGGAACTTCTAAGAATATTACAGTTCGTGTAAAACCTTCTTCTAATTCCTCTTTAGGTGATACAGATTTGAATTTTAAAATAAGTTCAGTTAATTCAATTTCATCTAGTGACACTGAGCAATTTAAAATTACAGTTTTACCTACTTATTTACCCATACTTGAATATGATGAAGAGATTAGTTTATGTAGGCCAGGAAATACTTGCGAGTTATATGCTACTCTAACTAATGGTGGAGATGTTTATGATTCATTTGACATTAGTTCTTCTTCTTTACTTCTTAGGCCTGGTTGGTCATTTGATTTATCATGGAATCAACAATTGTCTGTACCTCTGGACTCTGGGGAATCTACTCCAATTAGGATGACTGTTTCAGTACCTTCAGATACAATTCCAGGGCAATATAGTAGTTTATTTTTATCAGCAACTAGTGATGCAAGGGAAGACATAATTGCAACATTGAGGGTTAATGCATCTGCTAGTATGATTTCAGATGCTAGTTTTTCTGTGAATAGTGGTAATTTAGAAAAAAATGTAATCAATCCGATTCCTGGCTCTATTATTAATTTGCCATTTACTCTATGGAACAACGCATCAGTTTTTGATACCTTTGAGGTATGTTTTGAAAGAACTGGTTCTAGAAGTTGGATTATTGAATCAAATCATGAAGGTATGCTAATTGATGATGGGAATGAATGTTTAAATCCTTATTCATTTGAGGTTTCAGGATATTCTTCTATTGATGTATATTTGACAATTAATATTCCTGAAAATGCACAAAGTGGAGATTCAGGGCCTCTTTTAACACCAATAATAAGGAGTACGAGAAGTAATGACACAATTAATTCAGTTCCTTTTGATGGAATTTCTGTAAGTATGGTTAGTGATTTAGAAATTACTGATCTAAATTCCAATAATTATCTGTCGCCAGGAAGTGAGAATATACTTACCTTCAATATTTCAAACAAGGGTAATGGTGCAGACGAAGTAGAATTTATACTTGATAATTTGGATTATGAATGGAATTATTGGTTTTCTAATGAAGGGACTATAATTGATAATTACAGTTTATCTCCAGGATATGAAGGTAATGATATTGCCACTATAACTCTTCATTTATTTGTTCCAGATGATGTTATGGGCGAAATATCAATTAATTTTCAGATCTCCATAAGTTCTAGCCTTTATAATACAGAAATTGATTATTCTAATAATATAATCTATTATTCGGGATTGACAGCAATGAATTTTCAACCTGAATGGGTCATAAGTCCGATAAATTATGTTGCAAGTGAAGCAGATACAGTTGTTGAATTAAATGCCACATTAATTAATTCTGGCAATTCATTTGATGACAATTTAAAGGTAAAATTCGATTTAGAAAAAATGAACCAATATTCGGGATTAAGTATTGTTCTCAGTGTACCAACTTTTGGTGATGAATATTTTTCATCTGGCCAATGGGCATCCATTCCTTTAGATAAAGATCAATTAGCTAGGGTTGAAATCTTAATTATAATCCCCTCAGGTATTAATATACCTTCTGAATTAAATATTATATGGACGGTTCAAGGAGGTAGTAATCAACTAGGAGAGTCTTTAACTCTGACAAATTATTCAATAGTGGATGTTTCTATATATCGTAGTATTTCTGCGGAATTAGGTATGAATTCAGGAATCTATGCTCCCTCTTCAATAGAATATTTTAGCATTAATTTTTCTAGTTACTCCTCAATTATAGAAGAAATGAATATTACTTATGAGATTCCAGAGGGTTGGTTTCTATTTTGTAAAGATCCATCAAATGATGGAGAATTTAAGGTAGTAATACCTGCTGCAATTTCAGGTAATAGTAGGAAGTCAAGAATAGATTGTAGTTTACAAATTGGTGAAGATTCAGGACTAAAAGAAATAAAGATAAATTTGGTAGATGCTGATGGTTATAATATACAATCATGGAATTTAGAATTGGCAATTCAATCGGAAGTAAAAAATAGTTTCTTAAGTTCATTCTTTGAAGAAAATGCACTATTGAAAGGATTAATGTTTACATTTGGTGGTATTATTTTAGTGCTTTTGAGCATTCTTTTAATTCAAAGGAATTCAGATAAATACGAGTATGAAGAAGATTTAAATGAAAATAGTGTATATTCTCAAGCATCATTCATTCAGCAAAATCAACAAAGTATGATTCAAAATACTGTATATAATTCTCAAATGCCACAAACTGTGGCGCCTATACAAAATACACAACCAGTTAGCAATTTTTCGCAGCCACAATCTAGACCTCCCTCAGAAATAGAATCCCAAACACTAGAGGATGCTTTTGGTTCTTTAATGTCAGGTGATAATTGAAAATGATTTAGGTGGCAATATGACTTTCCCCACATTTTGGTATATTTTGTTATTTATGGTTTCAATTTGTGGCGTTATTTCATGGTATTTGAGAAATTATACTGAGAGGGTAGATTTGCTTAGGTTTTTTGCAATCATGGGCGTAATTTCAATGCTTACTTTACTAGGTTGGACATTGACAATGGATGTGTGAATATGGAAGAATTAGCTGAAATGTATCCCACTAGATGTCCTATTTGGTGGGCCAGAAGGGGTCTAGTTGAAATTAAAACTGCAGAAAGAGGAGTTACGGGCAGACTAGTAGTGATTAGGATTTGGAAAGAAAATAATCAAAGAAAAGGTCTTGGTAAATTATTTAATTTTCTTGAAATGTTTTTGTTTAAACTGACAAAAGGACCAAGAGATTTAAGAAGACCTTTGGATGATATGAATAGTCTATTGTGGGAATTATGCGATGGTTCGAGGAACTTCTCTCAGATTTGCAAAATTATGGATGAGGTATTTGCTGAACATATATCTCCAGTAGAAGAAAGAACTGCAATTGCATTAAGGCAATTTGAATCTCTAGGTTTTTTAATAATCCTCAAACAAAAATTCGATAAAAGTTGGCCAAATGGTCCAGGTATTCAAGATCCAAATAATCCCTTTCCTGAACTAAATTCAGAACTTGGTTTAGATATACAACCATTAGATGGCGAGGTGTCGAATTAGTTTGAATTCATTAACATTAATGAGGATTTAAATAAAGAATTCATTGTCTCTTCTAATCTTTCCATTAATTTTTCATCACTTAGCATTCCATTTTCATCAAATGCATTTTTAATGTTTGGAACCGCAATTTGCTCTGGAATAGCCCATCCGTGAATCCACCTTACTGCAATTCTCATTTGGTTTAATGTATTTGAGTTTGATTGCCCTCCAAGCGTAGACATTAATCCGAAAGCCTTACCACTGACATGTTTACTATAAATCCAATCTAATTGATTTTTCATTACGCCAGACATACATCCATGATATTCTGGAGATGAAAGTAAGTATGAATTCACTTTAGTTGCTAAATCTTGAAACTCAGCCACGTTTTTATTTTCCCAACTTCCTTCTTCACCAACAAGAGGGAGTGGTTTTTCATTTAAATCCCAAAAATATGTCTCAGCACCCATTTTTTCTAGTATCTCTAACCCTAATTTTACTAATTTTGTATTGTTTGAATTATTTCCATAACTTCCAGAGATTCCCATTACCTTAACTTTAGCTGCCATATTCTCCCGTAAGGGTTTTTAGTAATACATTTTACTATAAATCTTATAGAATTAGTACTGATATTTTATTCGTTAGATTCAAAGAGATGATTCTATACCCTAAGTTGACTAGGAAAGGTCAGCGCAGAGTGATTTAATGGAAGAAGTAAGTTCTGTAGATGATAAAGAAGAACCAAATCCAGTAGAATTAATTGCTGAAGGTGAATTTTTATTTAGAAAAGGTAAATATGCTGAATCACTTAGAGTATTTAACCATGTAATTAGTTTAGACCCGAGTCAAAATTTAGCATGGTTTAACAGAGGTGTGTTATTAGAAACCAAAGGAGACTTAAAAGGTGCAAAGCAATCATTTGAAATTGCTTTAGACTTGGATTCATCTTTTGCACCTGCAGCAGCTAACTTAGCAGTATTATTAGATAGACTTGGGAATTATTCAGAAGCAACAAAATGGGCATTAACTGCAATGAGTACATTTGACGGCCATCCATTACTAAAAGCAATAGTTGACAAATCATCTGGTGCAGTTCAAAAATCTCCAGTTAAAGATTGGAAAGAAGTTAGTGGTTGGGGTTCAGCAAAGAAAGGTAATGCACCTAGTGCAGCAATAATTGTACCACCAGAAACAGGGAAGGAAATAAAATTTGAAGGAGGTCCTGAAGAGGTAGAATCCTATGAATTTAGTTCTAATGATCTTAAAGAGGTAATGGAAGAACATGGTATAGAAAACCAAGAAGTACTGTTGAAAGAAGCAACTATGCATGATAGAGATACAAACTTAGTACTTGACCGAGCAGAATTAGAAAATGCGGCTAAAACAGTTAAATTCATTGATGCTAAAAATATAGATTCAAATGAAATAACAAGTGAAGTAAATTTTTCTGAAATTGAGCAAAATATTAGAAATCTAATAAAGGCAGGAAATCCAGAAAATGCAATAGAGTTAGTTTCATCTTACTTATCAGATTCTAATGAATCAGCACCGCTTTGGGCTCTTTCAGGGGGGGCAAAGGCAAAAATCGGAGAATTAGATTCAGCAATACGTGACCTACAAAAATCAATAGCATTAGACCCTACTTCTTCAACGGCACAACATAATTTAGGAGTTATGTTAAATAAATCATTAAGGAAAGAAGAAGCATTAAGTCATTTTGAAATGGCTTTAGAATTAGATTCAGAGTATCTTAAAGCAGCAAATAATTTAGCAAAAACAGCAAAAGAATTAGGGCGTAGTGATTTAGAAGTAAAGGCATATAGGACCTTGCTAAGAGAAAATTCATCACACCCAAATAGGGTTGACTTTATCAAATTACTAATTTCAATGGCAAGAGCAGAATCTGTTGTGATGGAGCATTCAGACCAACCCTTGACAATGAAAGAGGGGCCTTCATTGGCTAAAGAGGCATTATTACATTTAAAGACAGAGAATACATTAGAAGAATCAATCATGATTGCAGAAGCAATGTCATTAGCAGATCAACAATTAGAATCTGTCAAAGAATGGAAGAAATTGCTAGAAAACAATTCAAATAATTCTGAAATTTGGTTAGGCTTATCCAAATCACTTGAGAGAATGGGAGAATTTGAAAAGGCTGAAAAATGTAAAAACAAAGCAAATGAATTATCTACGGGAAACAATGATTTTGGAATACTTTCAGTTCCCGTGGAAAAAAAAGAAACTGAACAAATAGTCCCAGTTCAAGAAGTAAATTTGGAATTAGCTGCGGCTAATTTAAATTCATTCGAAATTAATCAAGGGCAATTGGAAGAGGGTAATGTAATAGAATGGTATAATAAAGGATTACTTCTATATTCTGAAGAAAAATTTTCTGAAGCATTAAGTTGTTATGATAAGGCATTATCTGTAGTTGGAAATGATTTATCGTTGAAGGTTAAAATAATGAACGGCAGGGGAAATTCACTTTATGGTTTGAATAAATTTGCAGACAGTATTAATGCTTATCATGATGCAATGCAAATAGATCCTTCTAATGTTACTGGCTCGGTTTTGTATAATCTGGGAATGGCATATGCAGAGATGGAAGCATTTCCCGATGCAATCAAATGCTTTGAGCAAGCATTGGTTAGAGAACTTGATGACGATACAAAAAAGAGAATTAAAGAACAAATTAAAATTTGTAAAAAATTAGCAAAAAATAATTGATTTTCATGGAAGATAAAACCCAATATCATAAGATAATTTCAAGAAGATTTTCAAAGAATAAAATCAAATTACAAACTGATTTTGTTGCTGTTGAGAGCCCTCTTGAAATTTCTCTAAGTCTACCTGATGGAACTTTTGAAGTTGTAAATATACTGATGAGGACTCCAGGTGATGATAAAAAATTATGCTATGGTTTTTTATTAACTGAAGGAGTATTGGGAATTAATGAAATTAAGAATTCTAAATGTATTATTTCTGAAAATAAAATTAATTTAGAATTAAATAGTAATATTATGCCAGATATTTCAAATCTAAAAAGAAATTTTATTGCTAATTCTAGTTGTGGTATTTGTGGCAAATCAACAATTGATGAAATATTAAAAAAGATACCCTGCCATAAATCTATAGAGTCTAATATATCAGCGAATTTAATTCAAAAAATCTGTGACTCTATGAAGGATGATCAGAAATTATTTTTGAAGACTGGTGGAGTGCATGCGATCGGATTATTTACAAAAACTTCAGAAATTATATGTATCGAAGAGGATGTTGGAAGGCACAATGCATTTGATAAGGCAATAGGGAATGTATATTTTGATGAAAAAATTTCTGGCCAAGTTATTGGTGCATGTTTGTCAGGAAGAGCAAGTTATGAAATGGTACAAAAAGCTGCAATGGCTGGAATAAATATCATGATTTCTATTGGTGCACCAACATCTCTTGCAATTGATTTAGCAGTAGCCTGTTCTATTACTTTAGTTGGCTTTGTTAGTGGAAAAGGTTACAATATTTACTCTTGTGAGCAAAGAATTTTGTCAACAATTAACTAATGTGACGTTTAGGAATGAATAGTGAAAGGCCATAGAGCACCACCCGATAAGCCGAAATCAAGGCAAAAAGCAGCAAAGAAGAGTGCTGCTGGAATTCCAGCAATAATTTCTACTACAAAGCATTCATTAAAGAAGATGGGATTAATAAAATCACTTAAGACACTGTCATTAGTAAATCAAAAAGAAGGTTTTGATTGTCCAGGTTGTGCTTGGCCAGATCCTGAAGATCGTACAAGTTTTGAATTCTGTGAAAATGGTGCTAAAGCCGTTGCAGATGAAGCAATGAATAAAAAAATAGGTGCTAAATTTTTTAAAAAGCATACCATTTCAGAACTTTCCAAAAAATCAGATTATTGGCTTAATTCACAGGGTAGATTAATTTCGCCAATGTACAAAGAAGAAGGTTCTGACAATTATAATGAAATTAGCTGGGATGATGCATTTAATTTAATAGCCAAGGAACTCAAATCATTAAAATCACCTAATGAAGCAATATTTTATACTTCAGGAAGGACAAGTAATGAAGCAGCCTTTTTGTACCAATTATTTGTAAGGGCATATGGGACTAATAATTTACCTGATTGTTCAAACATGTGCCATGAATCCAGTGGTAGAGGGTTGTCAGAAACTATAGGAATCGGTAAAGGTACTGTGACTCTAGATGATTTCAATAAAACATCTCTAGTTATTGTAATGGGTCAAAATCCAGGTACAAATCATCCACGTATGCTTTCAGCATTAGAGTCCACAAAAAAGAATGGTGGAAACATAATACATGCTAATCCTTTGCCAGAGGCTGGTTTGGTTAGATTTAAACACCCTCAAGATTATATGAAATTATCATTTAAATCAACAAAACTTTCAGATCTACATTTGCCAGTAAAAATAAATGGTGATGTTGCATTAATGAAAGGAATAGGTAAATACTTACTTGAAAAGAAAAACAAGGGAATGCATCAATTTGATGATGATTTCATAAATAATAAAACTAATAATTACAATCAGTATATTGAATCATTAGAGAAAGAAGATTGGGATTTAATTGTAAGTAGTTCTGGATTAAGTAGGAGTCAAATAGAAAGTGCTGGAGAGATGGTTTCACAATCAAAATCAATAATTATTTGTTGGGCTATGGGATTAACTCAGCATGTAAATGGAGTAGATAATGTTAAAGAAACTGTAAATTTATTACTTTTAGGTGGCCATTTTGGTAGAGCGGGGGCTGGAGTGTGTCCAGTTAGAGGCCATTCAAATGTGCAGGGTGATCGCACCATGGGTATTTGGGAAAAACCAAAAGAATCTTTCCTCAAAAAGTTAGAAGAGAGGTTTAAATTTAAAGCACCTTACCAACATGGTCATGATACAGTTTCAGCTATTAAGGCAATGTATGATGGAGAAATAAAGGTATTTCTAGGGTTAGGTGGTAATTTTATATCAGCAACTCCAGATACAGATTATACAGCAAAAGCAATGAAAAATACAGAATTATCTATTCAAATCTCTACTAAATTAAATCGTTCTCATCTTATTACTGGTAAGAAATCATTAATATTGCCTTGCCTCGGTAGGACGGAAAAAGACATCATTAATGATATAGAACAAGTAGTGTCAGTTGAAAATTCAATGGGTGTTGTACATAGGTCCAAGGGTAATCTCAAACCAGCTTCACGTAGTTTGAAAAGTGAGCCAGACATTATAGCAAATATTGCAAAAAGGTCAATATCACAAAAAAATGATATTAATTGGGATTATTTAAGAATAAATTATGATAATATAAGGGATGCAATTGAAGATTGTATTGATGGTTTTGAAAATTACAATGAGAGATTAAGGATGCCATCTGGATTTAATTTACCTAACCCACCTAAAGATACACAATCGTTTTCAACTGATGATGGAAAGGCTAATTTCACAGTTACTAAAATTCCCGAAAATTCAAACCCTAAAGGTTACCTTACAATGATGACTATAAGAAGCCATGATCAATATAATACTACAATATATGGATTAGATGACAGATATAGGGGAATTAAAGGTAACCGATATGTGGTATTGATGAATGAAAGAGATATTGAGGATTTAGGTTTTAAACCCAATCAAAAAGTAAAAATCATTAGTGATTTAGATGGAGTAAATAGAGTTGTAGATGGTTTTAAGATCTTGAAGTATGAGATTCCAAGGGGATGTATTGCAACCTATTTCCCTGAAGCAAATCCTTTAGTCCCAATTGGACATGTTGCCTTAAAATCTAATACTCCCGCATCTAAAAGTATTCCAGTAAGACTAGAATTAATTAACTAAGCACTCTGAATATATGTAAGGATTTTTAAATGTCAGATGCGAGAGGTATACATGTCAGAGATGGATTGCGAGACTTGCCCTTCAACTTCTCCTTTACAAGTTGTTATACCAGAAACTAAGGAAATTAGTTTAACTTTAACTCAAAAAGCAAAAAATATGTTAATTGACGTTATGGGTGATGATTCTGATTCTGCTTTACTGGTGGATGTACTTTCAGGAGGTTGTTCTGGTTACAAATATGATCTCCAAATTATTGAGTCTGTTGATGGTGATGAGCATTTTGAACTTTTTGTAGACGACATTCATGTTTATGTCCCCAAAACTGCTTCAAGTCTTCTTGATGGTGTTGAAATAGATTATGAAGAAAAATTAATGGGTGGCGGTTTTAAATTAAATAACCCAAATGCATCTAAAAGTTGTGGATGCGGAGAAAGCTTCAGGTAATTAAGAATCAATATTACTCAATTCTTTAGGTATTTTTGTAAATGGTGCCTTATGTTTAATTTCATTCCTTTCATCTGTATCTATTGGAGTAGGCCCATATTCTATAATTTTTATAAGTCCTTTTTCACGTAAGAAATAGTATGTTCTAGGATTACAAGATTTGATTAGTTTTTCACTAAATTCATTATGTATTGCTTTTCTTCTCCTTGTTGCATGTCCTACCTCAACTCCAATCCCTACTAAAGTTGCACTAAATAGAACAATTAGAATTGATAATGAGAATAAAATCAAATCACCACCTTCTCTGAATAAGGCGGTAAGATCTCTAATCAAAAGGAAAACTAATCCAATTCCTACTAGCGGTTCTAAAAGTTCTCGAAAGAACCTTTCTATAGGAATTATTGCAGTTCCCGCAGGATCTGCAAACACAAATTCTGTATCAATTGCTGTTTTAATAACTCCTAATATTGAAACTAATATAAGGTATGAAAAACCAGAAATTAGTATAATCACCCAATAATCAAAACCTCTAAAAATCCAATGGACAATTAACCATGCGAATAATCCAAGATAAACAGTCATTAACATCTTACTGAATGCCACAATATCTCCTCTTAATTCATCTTCATTATTCCTAGGTCTTGGGATGTGAATTAGTTGCCATTTTGAGATGTGTTGGAATCGCATAATTATGTAGGCAAGCAATCCTTTACGAATTAGGATGAATTCTACTAAAGAAAGTAATGGTAAAGCAAGTAAGAATAGAGGTGTGGCAAAAAGTAGGACTAATGGGGTGAAGAATAAACTAGGTAATAATATAAAATGAGGTGTCTTTAATGGGAATAGGAAATCTGTTTCTATTAATCTCTGACGTTCTTTTGGAATTCTTCTTCTCCTTGATGCTTCATCTAATTGGTCTCTAAATTGGGTGAGTGAATATCCTGCATTAACAACTAAACTTAGTAATCTTCTATATTCTTCATGTTGGTAAGATCCACCAATATATCTTTTCCAAATTATCCTTATTGGTATTGCAGCTAAAATTGGGATGAATAATATGCCGATTGCCGAAAGGATTTGAATCAGGTCAATCTCACTATCCATGTTGCGGGTTATGGGTTAGTTCATTAAGGAAATAGGTAATTTAGATGATTATACTATGTTTTATATCAAAACTTTCCCTTTAATGTTTTGAGATTTAACATGTCCAAAGGTTTCAGAATCAGTACTTTCCAAGATATTTTTATTATCTCCCTTCATCCAAAATCCTTTTTCAATATCGATATTATTTATTCTTTTGACAATTAGATTTTTTCCAAATGGATTTTTAAAAAGAACAATATCACCAATTTTTAGTATTTCTAATGTATTTTTACTATAATCTACCCACTTTAAATCACCATTTTTAATTGTTGGAGACATACTATCTCCTTCAATTGCAATCATTCGTAATTTACCAGTTAAAAATTTCTTGATATTTGAAAAGGCCATAGAATCACTTATGAGGCTCTAATCCAAGGAACTTCCTTGCCCTTTGAGGCCCAAAATAGATTATGAATTTCTTTTATGGCATCCATTAATTCTTGAGCATGTTCTACACTAACTTCAACTTTACAAGCGCTACATAATTTTGCCGCGTTCCAAAATATTCCATGAAGGTTAGGGGTTGTATCTAAATGCCCTGGTTTAAAATAATCAGTCCATAGAACTAATAATTCATCTTTACATTTTTGTGCTTCTTCTTCTTTAATTGCTGCATAACGGCTCATTGTGTTGATATAGGCTGCAGTCCCAGAATCTCCTCCATGGTTATTCTCAAGTTCAATCATCTTTTTAGTCATTGATTGTACTGCTTCTCCAGCAATCCTTGCACTAGCGGGGTCATATACCCCACAAGGGCCATCACAATGGGCTTCAGCCGTTTTTATGACATTTTTTACTAACTTACTTATTCTTCGCATAAATCTCCCAATAGAAACAACTAATTGAATATTCTTATTGTACAAATGTTGAAGCAGTGGTTGAGTTAGGAGGTAATATGAATCGTAGAATTGTGGTCACTGATGGCTTGGCAAAAGAGGCAATATTACATTTGAAAAATCAAGGATATTCTGTAGATGAAATAAGTTTTAGTAAAGATGAAATAAATAATGGTTCATTAAGGGATTATGATGCAGTAATTATTCGTAGCGCTACTAAATTAGATAAAATTGCAATAGAATCAAATTCAGAAGGGAAGTTGAAAGTAATTTGTAGAGCAGGGGTTGGTGTAGATAATATTGATATTAATGCTGCAACTAATCACGGTATTATGGTTGTGAATGCTCCTTCCTCAACTACTCAAAGTGTTGCAGAATTGACAATTGGTCATCTTCTTTCTTGTACAAGACATATTTCTAGGGGAGACAGATTGATGAGAGATGGGATATGGGCAAAAAAAGAACTAAGGGGTAGCGAACTTTCTGGTAAAAACTTAGGATTAATTGGTTATGGTAGGATTGCAAGAAAAGTGAGTCATTTAGCTATTGCATTTGGGATGGATATTCATGCATTTGATCCATATTTGCCAGATAATCAGTTTGAAGGGATAACAAAACACGAAACTATTGATGATTTATTCTCAAAATGTACTCATATTAGTGTACATTGTAATTTAACAGAAGATACGAGGAAGTTAATCGGCGAAGATTTGATAAATTTAATGCCACAATTAGGGGCAGACGGATCAAATTGTGGTAGATATTTAGTAAGTTTGTCAAGAGGCGGCATTGTAAATGAATTAGAACTATTTAATTGCTTAAATAATGAAAAATTAACTTGTGCTGGATTAGATGTCTTTGAAATAGAACCAGTACTCAAAAACAAACTTCTTAATTGTGATAATTTCATTGGAACTCCACATATTGCTGCTTCAACAGTAGAGGCTCAGATTAGAGTTGGCTTAGAATCAGCTAATCAAATAATAACTAGTTTAAATGGTGAATTACCTAAAAATATAATCAATAAAGAAATATTTGATTAGTTTTAGTTTAATTTTTTATCTACAATCTCTAGTGTCTTTGCTAAATCACTTTCTATTTTATTTGATATTTCACCAACAGATTTTGATAGTTCTGGCTTATCTAAACCTAGTAAGTTAATTCTTACATTAAGTAATGCTCCCTTTGATGCTGCATGCGCTAAAAGAGCAGCAACTGCAACATCTGTAATTGCATTTGAGTTTCCTTTTTCAGCAAGTATTGGGAGTACTTCAAGTAAATTAGATGCCTTTTTTGCAGTTTCCAAGGGGATTAATGCTGCATTAATTGTTGCATTTTCTATTTCATTAGATCTGATTTTTTTATCTTCATCAGAATCTTTGGGCAATTTCCAAGACTTCATTACATCTTCAAATGATTCAGCATCTTTGTTTGCTAATTCTAAAGAGTCATGAAATAATGGAATTGCCAATAATTGAATTTTTTCAGCATCTTCCCAGCCCTCTTTCCATTTTTCTTTACTTATTGTTAAATCACAAACCATACAAGTTAGTGCTGCAGCATTTCCTAATGTGATTGCTGCGGCTGAACCCCCTCCTGGTGTAGGGGAACTACTTGATAATGCAGTTTGAAATTCTTTTACAGTCATTCTCGCATAATCTTCCATCATATCATCTCCTTATTTGCTGCCCATTCAATAATTCTTTTATTCTTATTGAATAAATCAAGTTTATTTAGCATTAAACCTTCAACTGCAGAATCAACTAATTCTTCTATAGATGCACTATCTGGGTTCGAATGGTAATATTTTCCAGAATCAATTAATGCATTAAGAGGGATTAATCCAACTAGTTCTCCAGCAGTTACTAAAAGGTCTTGTTTTGCAGCCTCTTTTTTAATTTCTTCCATGATTAAATGCATGCCTGTTTTATTATAGTCAAGCAAATTCATCGAAACTTGTGCTGTATTTTTATCATACATCCATCCTGCTGCTTGGAGATCTGTAAATTTCCCATTCTTTCTTTTTGGTTTGCCGAATTCATCTAGAATTTTGTTACCTTGTTCGTCCTTGATTAGTACTCCACTAGTTCTTATTGTGCCTGCAATTTTATTTGCTTCAGTTTTATCATTTGTATTTAGATTAATATTGTAAGCAATTAATACAGAACGAGCTCCAGTTGCAGTAGCGCCAGATTTAGGTACAAATTTTTGTGGCCCTTCATCAGGAATCCATTCTTTTTGAGTAATTTTTTGATTTAATCCCTCATATTCCCCTTTTCTAATATTGGGAAGTAATCTTCTTTCGGAAGTTCTTGCTGCATTTGCGTACAAGTAAATTGGTATTTGCATTTCCTTACCGATTTCCTTTGCAAATTCTTCTGCTATTGAAACACATTCTTCCATTGATGAGTTATTTATTGGAATAAATGGGACTACGTCAACAGCTCCCATTCTTGCATGTTCTCCTGAATGTTTAGTCATGTCGATTAATTCTATTCCTTTTTTTGCACAATTTATTGCTGCTTCCAAAACACTTTTTGGTTTTCCTACAAATGTAATTACAGTTCTATTAAAATCTTCACTAGAATCTACGTCTAGGAGTGTAACGCCTTTTATTTTTTTAATCGAGTTACAAATTTGTTCTATTGTTTCAAGATTTTTACCTTCGCTGAAATTAGGTACGCACTCAATTAATCCTTCGTTCATGTGCCATCCTTGCAAAAATAGTCTTTGAATTATTTGCTTACGCGTACAGAGTATTTATTTTATCATTTTCTGAATTCTTTCTCATTTTTTCAGTTATTTTTAGTGCCGCAGTAAAATCTTTTGCTAGTACCTTTTCTCTTCTATCTCTAATTGCTTCCATGCCTGCTTCTACACACATTGCTTTAATGTCTGCTCCACTGAATCCTTCAGTTGCAGCAATGATGTTTTTAATACTGATTTTAGATGAGTTCATGTTTTCTATATTGATCTTGAAAATACCTTTCCGTGCTTCATCATTAGGCAGGGGAATCTCAATAATTCTATCAAACCTTCCTGGTCTTAAAAGAGCATCATCAAGTATGTCTGGACGATTTGTAGCCGCAATGATTTTTACTGAATCTAATGGATTAAATCCGTCTAATTCTGCTAATAATTGCATCAATGTTCTTTGGACTTCTCTATCTCCGCTTGTAGCGGTATCAAGTCTTTTTGCACCAATTGCATCTATCTCGTCAATAAATATTATTGCAGGTGCTTTTTCTTGTGCTAATGCAAATAATTCTCTAACCATTCTCCCACCTTCTCCTATGTATTTTTGGGCTAACTCACTTCCGACAAGTTGGATAAATGTCACCTCAGCATTTGCAGCTACAGCCTTTGCGATCATGGTTTTTCCACAGCCAGGGGGGCCTGTGAGAAGTACTCCTTTTGGTGGTTTAATCCCTACCTTTGAAAATAATTCTGGCATTTGTAATGGAAGCTCTATAGCCTCTCTCAGTAATTTAATTTGGTTATCTAATCCTCCAATTTCATCAAAATTAATTGTTGGTTTATCGTCAACTTCGGCTCCAGTTACTAGTGGATCCCAACCATCTTGAAGAACGTCAATTATTGCTAATGTATCTTGATTAAGAGTTACTCTTGCACCTGGTTTTAGTTTGTTTTCTGGAATGGCGGGGTTTACTGAAACTTTGAATACTGTGCCATTACTGCTCCTTACTATCCCTGTATTTTCGGAAATCATGTCTTGCAAGTGTCCAATAATTAGGGGCGGGCTTCTAAGTGAATTGACTTCATCTTCAAGCCTGTGTGCAATTTTCCTTATTCCATCAAGGTCTCTTTCTAATTGCATTTTTTCAGTTGTAAGTCGTTGAACATTTTCATGTAATTCTCTAAATTCAGTTTGTAATTTAATCATGTCATCTTCGGCTTTTCTTGTATTGTCATTACCGCCTGGCCGTAAAACATCCCCATCTGAAGTCATAGTTCTCAGCCGTTCCTTATCTTAACCTACTTCAACTTGTTCACCTTTTTTTTAATATTTTGTTGTTTTTTAGGGATATAATCAAAAGCCCCTGATAGTACAACTTACTGAGAAGAATGGGTGATTGTGAACTTTGTGGAGCAATGAAAGTTAGTACTAAGAGAGTTTCATATTATAAATCAAATATTGAAGCATGTATTCGGTGTTGTGAAAAAATGAATTTATCTCCTTTGAGGTCTCGGGAGTCTATTAGGAATATAGGTTCAGGGAATAAAAAATCTAATTTCAAGCCTAAATTAGCAACCTCAAAATCACTTGTAGATAATTTTTCAAAGAAAATAAGTATGAGGCGTACTGGAAAAAACTGGAGTAAAAATGATCTGGCGAAAAAGGCAAATGTAAGATTGGTCGACATTCAAAATATTGAGTCGGGGAAAATCCTTGAAGATAAAGTAGTTCAAAAAATAGAAAAAGCATTGGAGATGAACTTATTCACAGATGAAACTGCTCCAGATGTTCGCAGAGTTAGAACTACTGGAGGGGGCGGTATGACTTTGGGTGATTATTTAAATGAAAATTGATGACAAAAGTCAGAGCAAGAATTGGGTTGTACCAGTGCATGCTATATATTTAGCACAGGACGATCGGAAGAAGAATACAGCAGTTAGATTATCTAGGAAAAATAAAATAAAATTACATTCAAACCTTAGAAATATTCCTAAGAAGGGAATTTTATTAGATCCATTGTGCGGGAAGGTATTTGGCCCCGAAGATCATGAAATCCTAAAAACTGGCAACCCCTTGGTTGCATTAGATTGTAGCTGGAATCAAATAGAATCGAGTTTAGAATCTATTTCAAAACGTAGTAAATTATTGCATAGGACTTTGCCATTGTTACTTGCTGCAAATCCTGTTAATTGGGGGAAACCAACAAAATTATGCACAGCTGAGGCAATTGCTGCAACATTATATCTAATGGGGGAGGTTAATCAGGCAGAAAACATACTTTCCTCTTTTAATTGGGGTATGGAATTTATAAAATTGAATAAAGAACCACTTGATGATTATGCAAATGCTAAATCAAGTTCTGAATTAGTAAAACTTCAATTTGATTACTTTGATTAGTGGCAATTAATCTTCTGAATTTAATTGCTTTGCTAATTCTCTCATGTCCTCAACTTCGTCAGATTCATCCATAATCTCTACTCCAAGTAATGTTTCAATGACATCTTCCATAGTAACTAATCCTACAGTTCCTCCAAAGTCGTCTTGTACAATTAAAAATTGTTCTTTGTTTTCCAAAAGAATATCTAAAGCCTTATCGACAGAATCATTATGTTTACATTTTTGTACTTCTCTAATGAGCTCATCCATTTTACTTTCAAAATCATCCTCAGCAGCCCTTCTAAGGATTTCACTTCTTAACACATAACCACTTACTTTGTCAACATCATTGTCAACAACAGGCATTCTTCCATGAGTCATTATTGGGATTCTTTTCATTACTTCTGCTACAGTTTCTTTTTTGTCGACGCTTGACATTACTACTCTTGGAGTCATTATCGTTTCTACTTCGATGTCTCTTAATCTTAGTAAGTTTTTAATTACTTTCTCCTCGTCTTTTTCAATTTCTCCTTCTTCCTCACCAATGTCTGCAAGTACTGCTAATTCATCTCTAGTTACAGTTGATTGTTTGGCTCCAGGCAACATTTTTTTGAATATTTCAATAGGGGTGACTATAAAAATTAGAGATAGGGTGATAAAATGAATCATATATGCCATTGGTTTTGATAATTTTTTCCAATAAGCAGATCCTAATGTTTTTGGAAGAATTTCACTGAATAATAATACATTAATCGTTAAAATAGCAGAGGCGATTGCCATTCCGTATTCTCCAGGATTTAATTTTTCAACTTCTACACCAACTCCTAATGCCCCTACAGTGTGTGCTATGGTGTTTAAAGTTAATATTGCTGTAAGTGGCCTTACAGAATCATCCTTTTTTAGGTTTGACCAAATATGTCCTGCTTTAACTTTTTCAGATTCAAGTACACTAATATAGCTAGCAGATATTGAAAGTAATACAGATTCCATAATTGAGCAAAGAAAAGAAACACCTAAAGCAAGGCTAGCATAAATTATTAGTAACGTGTATTCCAAGTGTTGGTATCCCCCGCTATGTTTGTCTTAACACCAACTGGTTATTGAGGTTTAATGAAAGAATATAGGGAACTTTTCATGAATGTAAGCCATTTCGGATGGATTATTGAGGCATAAATATGAGGTCAAAGAATAGTGATGAGTCTACTATTGATTTGTCTAGGCTAAGGCCTGTTCCTACTAAAACAAAAGAACACAGCAAAAACAGCCTCCCTCCAGAGCATGTAATGATCTGTGTTGCTTGGCCATATGCAAATGGGCCATTGCACTTAGGTCATGTAGCAGGGTGCTATTTGCCCCCAGATATTCAATTTAGATTTGAAAGAGCATTAGGAAATAAAGTTCTAATGGTTTCTGGAAGTGATGAGCACGGAACACCTATTACAGTAGCTGCTGAACAACAAAAGGTATCACCTCAAGAAATAGTGGATAAATATCATGCCTTAAACAAACAAGCATTATTAGATCTAGGTTGTTCATGGGATAAAAATATTGATGAAAGAGGAATAGAGTATGGTGGTGCACTTTTTAATAGAACTAGTGATTTAGACCATAAGAAATATGTCAAAGAGAATTTTCTTTTATTGCATAAAGCAGGATTATTTGAACAAAAAACAATGCAACAATATTATGAAGTTCATGAATCTGGTGGTAGATTTTTACCAGATAGGTATGTTGAGGGTAATTGTCCTACCTGTAATGCAGAAGGTGCTCGTGGTGATCAGTGTGATGCCTGTGGTGCTACATACGAGGCTACAGAATTAATCAATCCCAAATCGAAAATGAATCCTGAAGCAAAAATTGAAATTAGAGACACAGAGCATTTTTTCTATAGATTAGATAAATTTCAGAAGGTTTTAGAAGAGCATGCAAAAGATAGAAATCCCTATTGGAAATCTAATGTAAGGGCAATGACAAAACAATGGTTGGAAATGGGTCTTAGACCTCGAGCAGTAACTAGGGATTTAGATTGGGGTATTTCATTACCTCTAGAAGGATCAAAATGGGATGGGAAATGTGTTTATGTTTGGTTTGAAGCCGTTCAGGGTTATTATTCATGTGCAAGAATCTGGTCAGAAAGATATGGTCATTCTAATGATTGGGAAAAATGGTGGAAAATTTCAGAAAACGGTATTGCTCCCCGACATTTATATTTTTTAGGCAAGGACAACATTCCCTTCCATACTGTTATTTGGCCAGCACTAATTTGTGGTTTGAATCATGCTAATAATGGATTAGTTGCAAAAGACGAAGTTAAGTTGCCTGGACCAGGAGATTTAGCATTAGAGACTAATGTGCCAGCTATGGAATATCTTATGTTAGCAGGAGGCCAATTTTCAAAGAGCCGTAAGCATGCAGTATGGCTACCTTCATTTTTAGAAAAATTTGATCCAGATACCTTAAGGTATTATCTTTCTATTAATATGCCTGAAAATCATGATACTGATTTCAATTGGAAAGATTTTGTTGAGCGAGTAAATTCTGAATTGATTGCTGCTTATGGTAATTTTGTTCATCGTGTAATGAGTCTTACTCATAGGATTGCTGATGGTGAAATAAATCCATTAAAAGAATTTGAGAATATAGAAATACATAACTTGAATTTCGATAAATTGGAAAAAATCCATTTAGATGCTACTACTTCATTAAAGAAACATAGGTATAAAGAAGCATTAAGGCACATAATTTCGGCTGCACAATTAGGGAATCAAGTATTACAGTCGTCAACCCCTTGGAAATATTTGAAATCGGAAGATTCAATGGAAAGAACAGAATCATTATCTTCATTATATTTTGGTTGGAAATTATGTAAATTTTTGGCTATTAGTACACAGCCATTTTTACCATTTAGTTCCCAAAAATTATGGGGTATGCTTGGTGAATCTGGAGAAGTTTCTGAAGAATTATGGTCTAATGCAACAAATTGGACTTCAAAGATGGAATGGAATCCATTAACTCCCAAGCCCCTGTTTGAGAGATTAGATTTAGAAAAAATTCTTGAAGAGGAAAAATCATTGGCAGAGGGTTTAGATGATGGGAACTCGGATTCTGTGATACATTCTGTAAAAGGCGGTAAGAAGGTGAAAAAAATGAATAAGGAAATAGAAGGAATAGCATATGTTGATTTTGAAACATTTATGAAAGTAGAATTAAGAGTTGGAAAAATAAGTTCTGTAGAAGAACACCCTAACGCAGATAAATTAATGGTCGTAAAAGTAGATGATGGGAGTGAAAACGGTCGAACAATATGTGCAGGATTAAAGGAGTATTATGCTCCTGATGAGATGAATGGTATGCATGTAATTTTTGTAGCAAATTTAGAGCCCCGCAAATTAAGAGGTATACATTCTGAAGGTATGTTGCTTGCTGCAGATGACGAATCTGGTAATGTGAAATTATTAACCGTTGATCATTCAATGGAGCCAGGTTCAAGAGTAAGGTAAATTAATTACTTATTCATCTTGAATTTTTGTTCAGCAAAGTCCCCAAGTCCTTCTAATTTAGCTAACCATCCAGTTTCTTCACCTGAAGGTACATGCTTGACAAGGTAGGCATTGAATACAATATCCCATAGTCCTTGTTTGCTCTCTTGGAATAGGTATCTTTTGCATAACCAACTATCAATTAGAAGTATTGATGAGGCAAATGCGCCACCACCCAATAATGCATAGTCTCCTGAACCAGATCCCATTAACATCAATATAAGTCCAAGTAAAAATAGAGGGAAGTTTAGGTTGTTTAGTAATGCATGAATAAATACTGGTCTTTCCGATTTACTATTGATATATTTAGTTCTTGAAATAAATTGACCTAGATTCCTTCCCATGAATATTGGTAAAATTACAATATTTGTTATGGCAAGTAGGACGCCTCCAATAATAATCCATGTTGGATTTGCATTCAGGAATGCACTCATAACAATTGCAGTAACTACAAGGCCCCAATTTACAACAAAATTTGCAAGACCTACGGCGAATCGATTTAATCTTCCAGCCAATTCGAATTCCTTTGGAATTACTTTAGGTTCACTAGGTGCTCTTTTCTTCCTTTCTCTCCTAGGTTTTTTCGTTTCAGAACTAACCACAACGGGTTCGATTTCAGTTTTTGCTTTTCTTTGCCTACGTTCTCTTTTTGGTTTTTCAACTTCGGCAACTTTTGGTTCAGCCTTTTTTTCTGCAGCTTTGTCAAGTAATCCCATATTTATTCCTCCTTATTTTTTTTAATTATATATTTCACCCATTTCTTCGTAAAGACCCCAGTTTTCGGAAGCGATAAAATCGTTTATAGCTGCCTCTGGTAATTCGGCTAATTTATCATTTACTAATTTGAAAAATGATTTCCTTTCTTTTTCAGAAGCGGATTCCGGTTCTGAAGCAATATTTTTGTATATCTCAAAATCTTTACTTTCTAAGAATGAATTTAATTTATCTTCTGGTAGTTTGCCTAGTAATTCATCTACTACTCCAACGAATCTTTCGAATAAATCCTCTTCTAATGTCTTCGCTACTTCAGTATGCTCAAGTGCTTCATGATCCTCATCACCATCTAAAATCGCATTTATTGCATCTCTTCTTTCAAATAAAGAATTTAATTCATCTCCAAATTTTTTGATGTCCGCCTTCTTTTTCTTTTTCTTGGCTTTAGTAAATGATTTTTCTACTTCGAGAATTTCATCTTCAATGTCGTCTAACTCGTCTTCTAATTCGTCAGCTATTTCCTCGCTTAATGGTTCGTGCTCAGGCTCTTCAAATTCTTCTTTAACTTCTTCTTCAATTAATTCAACAATTGGAACTTGGTGTAATTCCTGTATTTTTTGTTGTCTTTCCTGCTGCCTAAGTACAATGATTTCTCTATCTAATTCGGAACCAAAACGATCAGCGTATCTGTCTAGTAAACTTCCTACTTCTCCTGAACCAATCCGATCTATATGTCCATAAACTTGTTGTAGTGGTTTATCGCTAGTCCTTTTCCATAGTTCTCTATAGTCACTATCTTCTAACTCAGTTACTTCGATAACTTCCTCCATTGTTTCATTTAATTCCTTAGGTATTGAAAATGACATAGATTCTGGTTCTGGCATAGGTGGTGGAGGTAAGGAATCTAGTAAGTTTACGGTTTCTAAAGCAGGAGGAGGTGGTATTTCCATTTCTGGTGACTCAACCTGAATAGTTTCATTTATTGCAGGAGGTGGAGGTGGAGCAATATCAAGTCCAAGTGGAGGTGGAGCAATATCAAGTCCAGGCGGAGGTGGAGCAATATCAAGTCCAGGCGGAGGTGGAGCAATATCAAGTCCAGGCGGAGGCGGAATGTCTAGAGCATTTTCTATGCTTATTTCAGGTAGTGGCGGAGGGGGTAAATTAGAATTGGAAGGGCCGCCCCATTGTACTATGTCACTTAGGTCCGAGTTGCCCTTATTTTGACTCTTTTTGTCATCTGGAGACTCACTCATTCGATTCCACCGGTTAACGTGAATGGTACCTTTCCTATAATCTTGGCTAATATAATCGTATTATGTGGGGTGTATTATCTTCTCTTTATTGTGGCCCAATTCTTTAAAATCAAGAATGAAGCAACATCTTCGTTTACTTCAATAATATCTCCTCTATAAAGGTCATATTCACGGTCTTTAATTCTAATATTTCCTTCATCTATACATATTTCAACATCTACTCTTTTCCCTTTTCCGAGAACTACAGCCTCAGTAAGTGGATCAAATTTATTTTGATTATCAGGATTTAGCCTTTCTAATGGAAATTCAGTTACTTTAAGTCCTGATTTTCCATGTAAACTTGTGGGATATCTAATTACCCTTCTGATGTCTACTGTTACAGGATCGTCTGTCTCACCACTTTTTGAAAGAATTATGCTTTGATCTGCTTTAATTAAATCTTTAAAAACCTCTTCGTTTTTAGCACCTAACCTTGTGAATTTTCCAGTCATAATTTGTTCTTTCATGCCATCGGCTTTGAATTTTGCAATCATGTTTTTAAATGATGCTTTAGGTTTTTTATTCTTAGTGCTGTATTTATCGCTCATGTTTTCAAGTAAAGAACGAATTAATGTCTTCGCCTCCTCCGACCCCTCATTATTATTGATGAAATCTATTTTCTCTATTAGATTTTTAGACCCCTCTACGACTTTATTTGGCCAACCATTTGCATTAATCCAGCCATCCTTATTTCTTGATTTGTCAACGTCTACTGAATTTCCCCTAATGTGGTTAACTAATTCTCTTCTTGCTGAAGAATCAAGATGGAATATCTTAGGGTCTCTATAATGTAAATGGTATCCTCTATGCCCCGAAAAGGTTACTTGTAAGTACTTTTCATCAAAACCAAAATCTGGTTTTAAAAAATCATACCATAAATTCCACGCATATTCTCTTATTATTTCTAACATTTCTGGGAAGTTATGTGGGTTTATGCTAGGGAGATGATCTCCATCTAAATCAAAGATTAAATCTGCACCTTTCCATCCTTTTTCTGACATTTTTAACTGGTTAGGATCATTCCAATATGCAGTGCTATAGAATACACTTGCAGGGGTCCTATTAACAAGAAAATCTCTCAAATTATTTACAGAATTGAAACTTTTATGCCTGAGAGGTTTATTATTTCCAAATGGTGAGAGCATCCATTCTCTCATCCTAATTCTTGGAGGGGTCCATAATTCTGCATTTCTGTAATAATCGCCGAATTTTAGAGCATATCTCGCCCAATCACTAGAGGCCACAGGCTACCTTATGAATGGTGGATTGTAAGCATTACCATTATTTCTGTTACTTATTATAAAATGGTTTGTTTGATTTTGTAATTTTAGTTGAAGGTGTGGCGCCTGTAAGTTTTTGGTAATATTCCCAGCACACATAATGTTGATTAATGACCATAGCCTCTCCAAAAGTCATAATCTTGCCAGTATAGTGGCAAATGGGGCCTAATTCTCCATTTTCTGTCAATCCTAATGGTACATGTTGGTGAGGCATGGTGATTCCAATAGAATCAAGATATTATGGTTTGTTACGATTCTTCAAATAAATCCTCGTTGTAGTGTGAGATTAAACCTAGTGCGACTTCACATGATTCAGAGATTTCTGGTAATTTATGATTTAGAAATTTTTCCAAAATAGGTTTTGTGGAAATATTGCCAATAGCGCCAATAGCTTCTGCCGCTTCATGCCTGACCATTACATGTTCTTCTTCGTCTTCTAATCTCTCAATCAAGTGAGGTATTGCTGCTTCATTCTGCATTTGGCCCATTACATAAGCAATTTCATGTTTAAGGAGCGCAGAATTAGAATTAAAACCATTACTTAAAATATCTACAGATTCATCAGAACCATCATTCCTCAAACTAAATACAGCCCGCATTCTTTCAAACATATTTTCTTCTTCATTATTTAATATTATGTTTAATTTTTCTAGCGATTTAACTGTTGTAGGGGGCGCTGGATCTACAGAACCAAAATCACTTACTTCAGGCTTAGGCATACTATCTGTTGCTTGCTAAATATAATTGGTTTTTCATGTTTATTATCTCTTGTGACTTTTTTAGTTTACATCAAAAAACGATTTATTAATGCTAACAATAACGTAGACCTTTATTATGTGTTAAAGAATGAAGCAAAAAGAGGAGTGAAGTAATGAGGCGAAGTCAGAATATAATCTATCTCATGTTTTTTTTAATTTCTGTATCTGCTGTGGCAAATGTTGTACAGGCAGATGCTCCCCTAAGTGCATTAATGACTCCAGATTCGGATGTGCCAATAGATCGTTCCGATGAGGTGTCATATTCTGGAGATGGCAATCTTTTAGCCATCGCATTTGAGAAGGATCTATACGTATATCATACAGGTACAAGAAGCGAATTAGATTTTTCACCATTGGTCCTTAATGATGATTTCATTACTAGTGTTGAATTTACTCAAGACTCAACCAACCAGGGAGATGGATATTTGCTAGTAGGTAGATCAAGCCTTATGACAAACACTCCTGCAATTTCGGTTTATGATTTATCGTCAATTCCATGGTCTCATGATTATGTTAGTCAGGGCAAAGAAGTATCATCTATTGTAACAATTAGTAATGCTAGTGGAGAATCATTTGCATATGCAACAGACGTTGCTGGTAAACAAATGATTTATGCTTATTATTACTCGGATTTAGATACTCCAGCAAGAATTATAGAAACAACTCACGATTCAAAAATATCTTGTCTTGATTATGATTTCGAAAATGATATATTTATTTCTGGCTCACTTGGGAGAATTGAACTTAATATGCAAGATGGGCAAATGGAAGAACATTTTGAAACAGGGCAAACAATCTTTGATTGTAAATTTTCCAAAGAGGGAGTATATGCATGGTCATCAGAAGATGGAGTGAAAATTATGGATTCCAGCCACAACTTCTTACAATCATTTACTCTTGCAAATACAATAAACGCACAAAAAATAATTTTCCAACCTGAAGAAAACTTGATGAGATTACTTACAAATGAAGGTGGTAGTACTTTGATAACATACTCAACTATGGGGAACTGGGAGAAAACAGATAGTTTAGCATTAGGGCACGTGGTAAGGGATTTAGATATAAATCCAATTAATGGAGATATTGCTGCATCTACATATTCTAAATATATTGCCCTCTATTCAACAAATTGGATAAATCCAATGGTTACATCCTCACCATCTAACGATTTAGATCATGACGGGATCGAAGACCAAGAAGATGAAGATAGAGATGGAGATGGAATCTTAAATCATCTAGATGTGTCTTGTGATTCTGATAATCCTTGTAATTTAGTTTCAGATACAGACTTCATTCGTAATTTTGAAGTGACAATGCTAGATAATAATTTAATTATTAGTGAAACGGTTTATTTCAGCCTACAGGACAGTGAATCTTTAAGATTAATTGCTGCAGAAACACTTGAAGAAGATGGATATATTGTGCCAGATGAAAGAACAATTTTTAATGATGTGTTTTGTTCAAAAATAGATGTAAATTTATTATCTGATACATGGTATGGGGTATTTTTGTTTGATAATAATTCAGTGATCGCAGGAGTTGATAGTATTGATTACTCCTGTGGAGGTTTAACAAATTTAGCTCACGATTCTAAGGAAAGAATTAGTTTTAGTTGGACATTATCATATGAACTCCTAAAGGATGTTTCAAACAATTATACTTTGACAGTTACAAATCCTCCATCTTTAGGTTATGGGATGCCTTATGATCTTGTTCATAGTTATCCAATAAAATTATCAGTTACTGATACTAAAATTAAAACATATGTTATTGAATCATGGTTTGATACTACTGCTGCATTTGATTTGGAATTCAAGGGAGAAGAAGAGAAAGCAAGTATAGAAGTTGGAGTATTAGTAAAATATCTCAAGTATACATCATATGGATTATTATCGATAGCCTTCATAGTTATTTCAGGTTTATTAATAATAAGGCGTAGAAATAGGTTTAGTATTGATGAGTATTCAATGAATAAAAGATCACCTCCATCTACAAAAAAGAAGACACCACCTAATTCAAAAAGAAATAAAAAAGAGTATGGTTACTATAATCCTGGAAGAAGAGAAGGAGATGATTGGAATTATGGAGATGATGCTGGTTTTTATTATTCAGAAACTTATACAGATTATAAGAAGGCCTCAGATTCTTTAAACAAAAAAACTAAGGTACGGAAAATAAAAGTAGATCCCAATAAAAAAATAGTTTCCGATACTAAAGAAATTATGGTTAATGATGCCAAAGAGAAAAATAAGTCTAGAAGAAGGGTAGCAAGAAAAAGAAATAAACAACCAGAAATAGAAGAGGTTGTAGAAGTACCAGCGGAAGTGGATGATAATGAAGAAGAACTCAACACTCAAACAATAAAAGAAATTGAAATGCAAGGTCAAGAAAAAAGTATAGATGATTTAAAGAAGGTAATGCAAGAAGAAGTTATAGAAGATATTGAAGAATCAAAAGATGAAGAAGAAATGATGGATAAAGCATTAGATAAATACTTTAGTTAAACCTAACTAATTGAATATTTTAGTATCTTTCATTAAGAACTTTCTAAACTCTTCGAATACTAGTATTGATGAAGCTAATAGTATTATTACTGGCCATGTCCATGAATGAATAAATTCTTCAACTGAAAGAAACTCACCAATCTTTAGATTTAATAGAGGTACTTCTGATTGAGAGAATTCTATGATGAATACCAGTAGTGACGTACATATCATGAATGAGTATGCCACTGCTTTATTTGATAAGATACCTAATTTAAATATGCTTTTATCAATACTTCTACAATTCATCACATTAAATAGTTGGAACATAACAAATACTGCAAATGTAGCAGTGACTGCTTGTTCATAATCTGCTATGCCTCTAACAGTATAGTAAACAATCAATGTTCCTACTGCCATTAATGTGCCAAGGAAGGTAATCATTACTGTATCAATTAAATTTGGTAACCCTTCGGAAACTGGTCTTGGTGCTCTACTCATTACCTTTCCATGATTTTTCTCCATACCAAGAGCAACTGCAGGAGGACCATCCATTAGGATATTTATTACAAGTATTTGAGTGGCAGTTAACGGTATTTCATCAGGAGTTCCTAATACAAATGAACTTAGGATTAGAACTAAAACAGCTGCTACATTTGTCGATACTTGGTATCTTACAAAGTTTCTAATATTCCAATAAATCTTTCTTCCTTCCTCAACAGCGTGTACTATGTTTGCGAAATTATCGTCTTGTAGGACCATGTCAGCAGCATCTCTGGCTACATCAGTTCCTGCAATTCCCATGGCGATACCGATATTTGCTGATGATAATGCGGGAGCGTCATTGACACCATCTCCAGTCATTGCAACAACTTCTCCCGTTTTTTGAAGTGCTTGTACAATCCTCATTTTTTGATCAGGAGTAACTCTTGAAAATATATTTACTGTTCTTACTATTTCAATTAATTTTTGATCATTAATATCGTCTAGTTCATACCCATTGATAGTTTCATCGTTTTCATTACAAATCTCTAATTCTATCCCTACGGATTTAGCAGTATACTCCTGGTCGCCTGTAATCATAATAACTCTAATTCCTGCTTCATGGCATGTTGCTATTGCTTCATATGCTTCACTTCTTGGAGGGTCCCTAATTCCTATAAGT
>PAAW01000068.1 GCA_002699515.1 Methanobacteriota archaeon | reverse complement strand
TACTGTTAATAAAATTATAGATCATCGTATTGACAATCTTTCTAATAAGTTTTCATTAAGTAAACCAGTTTTACCTCAATTACCTGTTATTCCTCTTGGTTTAGATAAAGATGACTTCAATTATTCTGATGAATTTAAAAAAAATTCTAGAGCGGATTTAGGTATAAATGAGGGTGATATAGTTTTAGTCTATGTAGGTAGATTAAGCTTTCATGCAAAAGCACATCATCTCCCAATGTATTTAGCACTTGAGAAGTGTTCTAAAGATTTAAAAAAAGATCAGAATATTCATATTATTCAAACAGGATGGTTTGCTAACGATTATGTTAAAGAGTCATTTATTAAAGAGGGTAAAGAAATATGCCCATCTGTAAAATTTCATTTTCTTGATGGTAAAAATCAAGAAAATAAACATAAAACATTATCTGCTGGAGATATTTTTATATCTCTAAGTGACAATATACAAGAAACATTTGGATTAACGCCTTTAGAAGGAATGGCCTCTGGTTTACCAGTATTAGTAAGCGACTGGAATGGCTATCGCTCAACTGTTAGAGATAATATAGACGGGTTTAGAGTGAAAACATACTCACTCGGGGAAGGTTTAGGTACTGATATTGCTTATAGACATATGATGGATTTTATAAATTATGATAATTATATCGGGATGTCTGTCCAACGAGTTGCTATTGATGTATCTGATTGTATTCAAAAACTTTCTATCTTAATAAAAGATAAAGATAAAAGATTAAAATTTGGCAATGAAGGTAAGAGAAGGGTAAAGGAAGTATTTGATTGGCCAATTATATTAAAACAATATAGAGAGCTTTCTGATGAATTAGATCAAATACGTATTTCAGAGAGTAAGAATTTTAAAGAGTTCTGCTCTCCATCACTTCCTAGTGACAATTTAGATCCTTTTTATATATTTTCTTCTTATCCTTCAGAGGTATTAAATAAAACTGATATTTTTTATAGAACAGATGACATTAATGCTGTTTCGATAAAGAAATTATTAGATTATGTTAGCGTTAGTTATGCAAGTTATTACATTCCTAAAGAGGAAGACTTAGTTTTAGTTTATAGTTCTTTTAAGAATAATAATGGTTTATCTTTAGAAGAAATACTCAATAAGACTAATTTAGATGATAATATGGCCTCAAAAGCTCTTATTTGGCTTTTAAAATATGGTTATATTAGTTCTTTAGGAGAATAAAGTGGGTAAAAAGCAAATATTATTTATACATCAAAACTTTCCTGCCCAATTTAAATCATTGGCTCCGTATCTATCAGGTTTCAAAGAATATGAAATTCATACTTTATCTTGGAAAAAAATAAATAAAGAAGACAGTATTAAAGACCAAGAAAATTTTAATAATATGAAAAATATAACTCATCATCAGTATGAAGTTACAACTGGATCTTCTAAAAATATTGTTAAACTAGCTCAAGAATTTGAAACAAAAATGATAAGAGCTGATGCAGTTGCAAAAAAATGTTTTAAATTAAAGGAGCAAGGGATTAATCCGGAGTTGATAATTAATCATCCAGGTTGGGGTGAAACAATGTTTATTAATGAAATTTGGCCCAATAGTAAGAAACTTTCATATTTTGAATTTTATTATAACACTAAAAATTCAGATGTAGATTTTGATGAAGAATATAAGGATACAAATGAATATGAACTAAATACAAAATTAAGAGCACGAAACACGGCCTTAGTTATGCCTTATCTTGATTCAGATATGATAATAGCGCCTACTAATTTTCAAAAATCTACTGCACCAGATTCATTTAGAAATAAAATAAGTGTAATTCATGATGGTATTGATACTGAAAATATTAAACCTGGTAACAAGAATGAATCTATTGATCTTGAGTATGATGTTGGCAAAGGTTCTAGAAAAAAAATAAGATTAACAAAAAAAAATAAGATTATAACTTTTGTAAATAGGAATCTAGAGCCATATAGAGGTTACCATTCGTTTATGAGGGCTTTACCAAAAATCCAAAAAGAACATCCTGATGCTTATGTCTTAATTATTGGTGGTGATAGTTATAGTTATGGGCCGCCACCTCCAAAATCTAATGAATTACATTTAAAGAGCTATAAACAAATTTATTATCATGAGGTAAAGGATAAATTAATAGATAAGGAAAAATTAATTTACTTAGGAAAAGTTAATTATAATAGCTACTTAAGTCTTGTAGATTTATCGTCTGTGCATGTTTATCTAACATATCCTTTTGTTCTTTCTTGGTCGATGCTTGAGGTAATGGCTTTAGAAAAATTAGTCATTGGTTCAAAAACAAAGCCTGTCCAAGAAGTTATTATGGATAAAGAAAATGGCTTATTAGTAGATTTTTTTGATATTGATGAAATTTCTAAAACAGTTAATGATGTTTTGAGCAATCCTAAAAAGTATGAAAAAATAAAAAAAAATGCACGAAAGACAATTATTAAAAATTACGACTTAAAAAATAATGCTTTACCAAAACAATTTAATTTAATTAAGGAGCTTCTCAATGACTAAAGAAAAAACATTTGAAGAGGTTAAGCAAATAGAAATTAAAAATTTTAATGATAATAGAGGTTATTTTTCTGAAACATATAATAAAGATTTTCTATTAAAGCATGGCATCAAAGATGATTTTATTCAGGATAACGAATCATTTTCATTAAAATTAAATACTTTAAGAGGATTACATTTCCAATTACCTCCATATGAACAATCAAAACTTATAAGAGTTATAAAAGGTTCAATATTAGATGTTTTTATTGATTTACGAAGAAGCTCAGAAATGTATGAAAATTTTGGCAGTATTAAGCTAACTAAAGAAAGCGGTTTATTATATATTCCAGCTGGATTTGCGCATGGATTTCTTACCCTTTCTGATGAAACTTTAATATCTTATAAAGTTAATAATCACTATAATAAAGAAGCTGAACTGGGCATAAGATGGAATGACCCGTTTTTTGCAATTAATTGGCCTAGTAATTCTAAAGAGATAATCTTATCTGAAAAAGATAATAATTTACCTTTATGGGATAATATTAAAGATAAAGCTAATTTCTAAGGAGTTTTTTTGAAAAAGAATAATTTTTTAATAACTGGTGGGTATGGTTTTATAGGTTCATGTTTGGTGCGTGAATTATTAAAGAATCAAGATAATAGAATTTGTAATATCGATAAATTATCTTACTCTTCATCCATAGATTCAATAAAGCCTAATGGCGAAGATAATTATAAATTTAAAAAAATCGATATTGTAGAATCAAATAAGATAAAAGAAGTTATCTCTGAGTTTGAGCCCGATTATATTATTCATTTAGCGGCAGAATCTCATGTTGATAGATCTATTGATAATCCGGATCAATTTATTAAATCAAATATAAATGGGACCTATAATCTTTTAAATGAAGGTTACCATTATTGGAAATTATTGCCGGATGATAAGAAGCTATCCTTTCGTTTTATTCATGTATCTACTGATGAAGTTTATGGATCTTTAAGTGAAAAAGAATCAGCATTTCTTGAGAATAGTGTTTATAAACCAAATAGTCCTTATTCAGCCTCTAAAGCCTCTTCTGACCATTTAGTTTACTCTTGGTATAAAACATATTCATTTCCTATAAATATTGTAAATACTTCTAATAATTACGGACCTTGGCAGTTTCCAGAAAAATTAATTCCACTCGTTATAAGTAAATGTTTGAAGGGAGAAAAAATTCCAATTTATGGAAATGGATTACAAATTAGAGATTGGATTAGAGTTGAGGATCATGTAAATGGATTATTGACAGTTCTTGATAAAGGAATTATCGGCGAAAAATACAATATTGGAGCAAATTGTGAAAAAACAAATTTACAAGTTGTTCATGACATTTGTTCTATTTTAGATGAAGTTATTCCAAACAAAGAATATAAATATAATACACTGATTAATTTTGTTGAAGATAGACCTGGGCATGATCAACGTTATGCAATTAATAGCAATAAGTTAAAAAATTTGGGTTGGAATCCTTCTGTTTCTTGGGAAGAGGGTATAAAGGATGTTATTAATTGGTATCTTAATAATAAAAATTTCTTAAATTTAGAAAATAATGGAACCTATTCTGGTGAAAGACTTGGTAGATTATAATCTTAAAGTTTTGGTTACAGGAGGTTCTGGCCAGATTGGCTCAGAAATTAAGAATTTAAATAAGAATCTATCTTTTAATTTTCATTTTCCAGAATCTAATGAATTAAACCTGTTAGATTTAGACTCAATTAGCAGTTATTTGAACAATAATAACTTTGATCTAATTATTAATTTAGCAGCTTTTACAGCAGTTGATTCTGCAGAAGAGAATAAAAAAAATGCTAATATAGTTAATCATTTAGCTGCCGGAATTATTGCTTCTGAAGCAAGAAAAAGAGAGATAGGTTTAATTCATGGTTCTACTGATTATGTTTTTGGTAATACAGGCGGTCCATACGGAGCTTATGACAAGAAGGAGCCGATTAATTATTATGGGACCACAAAAAGTTTAGGAGAAGATTCTGTTTTAAATGAATATGAAAAAAGTATTGTTATAAGATTTGCATCTGTATTTAGTGAGTATGGAAATAATTTTATAAAAAGAATCTTAAAGAGCCTTATTAAAGAAGAAATAGTAAAAGTTGTTTCTGATCAAAAAATATCCCTGACTTATGCAGGAGATTTTTCAAAGAATATTATAGAAATTATTAATTTTTATAATAATTTAGAATTTGATGTTAATAAAAATAATAGAATTTTTCATTTAACATGTAGAGAATATACGAATTGGTTTTCAGTCGCTGAAATTATATATGATGAGGCGAATAAAGTTGAAAACGGTTTATTGAGATCAAAATTGCTCCCTATTTCTTCTAAGGATTGGAAATCTGTTGCTCAAAGAAGTCAAGATACTCGATTAGAATTAAATGATAACTTTATAAATGAAAGTAAAATTAATCTATCACAATGGGAAAAATCGGTTAGATTGGTAGTTAAAAGAGTTCTTCCTGTAATTCTAAAAGAGGTTGAAAATGAAAAGTAATGAAGGAAATACTAAAGGAATAATTTTGGCAGGAGGGGCTGGAACAAGGCTTCATCCTTTAACAAAAATAATTTCTAAGCAACTTTTACCTATTTATGATAAACCAATGATTTATTACCCTCTAGAGCTATTGATTGATGCAGGTATTAAGAATATTTTGATTATTACTACAGAGCAAGATATTGATAAATTTAAAAATTTACTTGGAGATGGAAAGAACTGGGGTGTAAATCTAGATTATCAAATACAAAAGAAACCAGAAGGCATTGCTCAAGCATTAGTTATTTCTAAAGAATGGATAAATTCTTCGCCTCTTATATTGATCTTGGGAGACAATCTTTTTTTTGGAGAAGGTTTTAATCAAATTATTTTAGAGGCTCTTAAGGAAAATGTTGGGGCAACAATTTTTTGTAAAGAAATGCCCGATCCAAATAGATTTGGCGTTATAGAATTAGATAATCAGTTTAAAGTTTTGTCGATAGAAGAGAAACCTAAAAACCCAAAATCAAATTTTGTTGTCACAGGTCTATATATCTATGATGAATTTGCTAGCGAAAATGCAAGTACACTGTCTAAATCAAAAAGAGGTGAATTCGAAATTACTGATTTAAATAATATATATCTAAGAGATCAAACATTAAATGCTATATTATTAGATGATCGATTTGAATGGTTAGATACTGGAACTTTTGATTCTTTACTAGAGGCATCTACATTTGTTAAAAATAATAAATAAAGTTTTCTAGTTATTCTTGTAAGGCTCTTTGCGATAGTTTTGTAATTGGATTTAATACATAACTCATAACAGTTCTTTCTTCTCCAATTATTGAAACATCAGCTAACATACCTGATTGTAAAATAATTTCTCTATCAGAGTTTTCAATAAAATTATTATCTAATTCAATAATTGCCTGATAAAAAGTCGCGCCTTCTTCATTGGCAGTGGTATTCGCAGCCACTTTTGTAACATACCCTTCAAATTGCCCATAAATTGCCATATCATAAGATGTAAAGGCCATTTTTGCTTTTTGACCCTTCCTTACATAGGCAATGTCTTTTGGATTTATAAGAGCTTCTATTTTTAAAAGATCGTCTTCAGGAACTACTTCTGCCAATAATGATCCACCTTGAACTATCTGCTCTTTATTTGTTACGGTTATCTTACTAATATATCCTGATACTGGAGATTTTACTTGTGAAAACTCTAGAGCTGTTTGAGCAGCATTGAATCTTGATTCTGCATCAACAAGTAACAATTCTTCATCTAGTAATCGAAACTCAGAATCTGAGGCATTCATTACGAGGTTTTTTAATATTTCAACTCGCCTAGATCTTGTTTCAAATTCTTTCTTTGCAAGATTAAATGCCTTACTTCTATTTATTTGATCAATAAAAAATAAGATATCACCTGCTTTAACCTTATCATCCAATTTTACTTTAATTTCTTCAACTGGTCCATCTATGCCAGATTGAATTAAATGTACTTTTGAATCAGGAACTACTGTTCCAGTTGCTTTTACAACCTGATTCACTTCGGCAATTGATGCCCAAATAATAAAGATAATTGTAAAAGATCCAATTAACCAGAAAAGCAGGAAAGACTTTTTATTAGATGCCCAGTATTCAGGAACTAGATAAGGAACAAGTTCTTGTAATTTTTTTTTATCTAGTTTTACTAGTCTTAATCTATCTGAAATTGATCCAAATAATTTTTTAACAAAATTTATCATTTATTCCTGACTTTCATTGTTAGGGGTATTTTGCTTTAAAATACTATCTCTTGGGCCATATTGAACTAATTGACCATCAATAATAACGCCAATTTTATCAACCCTTATCAGATGGTTAGTTCTGTGTGTAGAAATTAATACTGTTGGATTATAGGGTAGAGAGAAAATATTATTCATTATTTTTTCTTCTGTAGCCCCGTCCATTGAACTGGTAGGCTCATCAAGCACTAATACTTTAGGTTTTCTTACTAAGCATCTAGCAAGAGCTATAGCTTGTCTTTGCCCGCCTGAAAGATTTGCCCCGCCTTCAGATAAGATATAATTGTATCCCCCAGGTAATTTAGTGATAAATTCATGTGCGCAAGATAATTTTGAGGCCTCAATAACATCATCTTCAACAACATTATCTAGACCGGTATTAATATTCTCTAAGATACTTCCTGTAAATAACTGAACCTTTTGAGGGCAATAACCTACATACTCTCTTAGTTGTTTAGATGGAATATTTAATAAATCATATCCTGATAAGTTAATTGATCCCTTAGTAGGCATATTAAAGCCAATAATATTTCTTAATAATGAAGTTTTTCCGCTTCCAATATTACCAACAAGACCAACTTTTTCTCCGTTTTCAATATCCATACTAATATTTTTTAATATTGATACTTGATCTATTTCAAAATCTAATTCTTTTACCTGAATACTGCCATTATCTAAATTTACAGCTTTAAACTCATCAGTTTTTTCATCTCTAGACTCTGTTTGCATTAATTCGTCTATTTTTTTGAAGGCAGAAAGAGCATGATTTAATTTTGTTAGCAATTGACCGGCTTGAACGAGCGGAGAAAGAACTCTACCTGATAGGATTACGCAAGCTATTAATGCCCCTGAAGTTATTTCTAAAGCACCCACAAGAATTACTCCATAGCAAACTATACCTGCTTGAGAAATTTGTAGACTTGTTTGAGAAAAAGTCACAGCAAAGTTAGAAATACCTCTAGCGCTTGTCGCATCTTTACTTTGATTTTCAACGCTATCGTTCCATTTTTTTTGAAGGAATTTTCCACCAGCTACTGTTCTAACTGTTTCTACATTATTTAAAAGTTCATGTAGAACTATCATTTTACCTTGTTGAGCTTTTAGGTTTTTATCACTAAAGCGCTTAATAAAAGGTTGAATTAATGCCGAAACACCTAAAACAAGAGGTACGACTAAAATAGGTACAATTGCTAAAGGACCAGCTATTGCATAAATAACAAATAGAAAAAGAAACATAAAAGGTAAATCAATAAAAGCAACCATACTCGCAGAGGTAAAAAAGTCTCTTACACCTTCAAATTCTCTAACAGTATGTGCTACACCTCTTGTTTTACTTAAGAATTCACTATCATGACTTGTTATTTTTTCAAATAATGAGCCATTAATATTTGTTTCTAAATTATTTCCCGCTATATCAACAAAATAGCCTCTTAATAATTTTACAATAAAGTCAAAAGCAATAACTATACCCATACCAATTGTAAGGGCAATTAAAGTGTCCATCGCAGAATTAGGCATAACTCTGTCATAGACTGTCATTATATAAAAAGCACTTCCTAAACCAAAAAGGTTAATAAATATAGAGGCCAGGGCAATTTGAAAGTAGGTTCCTTTATTATTTAATATTGAGCCCCAAAACCAGTGATCTTCATAAGAAATTTTAACTTTTTCTTCACTCATGATTGAATCCTTATATAACTAAGCAACCCTTGATTTTGGTGTAAAAATTTAAAATAACCGTGTAATAAGTTAATTTCTACAGACAATGATTGTTCGAGAAGATTCATTTCCTCTAGAACGCTAGTTACATAGCTTTCTGGTGAAAAAGATGTTGAATCTAGTCTATTTTTAATTATTCTTCTTTGATTTTTAGTATCATTAAGAGAATTGAAAATCTCATTTCTAGTACTCTCAGAGCTTTGAACAATATTTACAATATCATTCTCCATTACATCATCACCTTTCTTTACAATATCTATATTAGTTTTGGTTGCATTTTCTCTAGCACGTGCTGCAGAGATTTTTGCTTTAGACCTACCAAAAGTAAATAGTGGCATTGAGAAATAAATTCCTCCCCTTATATCTGAATCATTATCTTCATCTTTGATATCATAGACAGTATAACGAGTATTTAACCCAAATTGTGGACGAAATTCACCTTTTGCAATATTGACATCCTCCTTTGCGGTCTTTAGATCAAGTCTAGCCCCTTTAACATTGTAAGATTCTTTTCTTTTATCCATTTCCAGATGTGGCACAAAGACATTTGGAAATGAATTATTTACAAATTCTTTCTCAAAGAAATATTCAAATACTCCAATATCTCTCTGTCTTGTTGTTTTAATAATTTGGATTCTAGATTTTAAAGTATTATATTTAATTGAGAATAAAGCGAGTTCAATTGGATCAGAAATACCTAGAGAAACGCGTTCTTTAACTTTATCTAAATATGGGTCTATTTCTTGAATAAGTTTTTGTCCGTATTCATATAAAGTATTAGATTTTACTGCATTCAAATATATTTCATTTGCATCTAATACAAGCATTGACAATGCATTAGCCTTTTCTGTTGAAGATAAATCTTTGTTATTTAAGGCTTTTCTAATTTGTGCATTTATTGTTCCGCCAGAGTAAATTGGTAGCGACAATTCTGCAGCAGCATCAAAGCTATCATCCTGTCTTTTTCTAAGGGAATTGACTTCTTTTACACTTCTTTCAAGAACTTGATCGTTTATAACTTTTACTGAAAGCTCTGGCCATCTTTGCCTTTTATAGTATTTTAATTCCTCGCTAGATTCAGCATATTTAGATTGTGCATATAAGAATTCAGGTTGAGTAATTATACTTTCACGTAAGAATTCAAAATATTCATCAGAATCTATTGTTTCATCTTCTAACTCTAGAGAAGAGAAAGTTAAGCTATTTATAATATTATTATCATCGCTTGAATATGCCGCATTTATAAAACTAGATGATAATAAAAATATACTTAAAATATAGAGAAGTTTAGCCATAGTTCTTAATGAATTAAGATTTAATTCTTTTTCTTATCAGTATTTTTATTTTTCTTTGATTTAGACTCTTTTTCTTTCTTTGAGCCATCTTCAATTGTTTCATTAAGTTTATCCGAAATCCCTTGAGTGCCCTGCACCAATTGTTCTATAATTCCACCAACACAATTTCCTGGAATTTCTATTTGGCCAGAATTTACTAATGTCCCATCACTTTTTACTTGTACAGTTTCTATTCTAAGTAAACCATTAACAAAAGTTATAGTTCCCAATCCTTCAACTAACATAATACAATCCTCCTTAATAAATTGATTACTATCTAATTGGCTATTGAATTAGATATTTCAAGTCTATTCTAGTTTGATTCGTCGCTAATGGCTGAATTTAAAGCTTTTAGTTCTAAATAAATACTTTTTTATAAGCTATTCTAGCTCAGTAAACTTAATATTACCTTTTAATATAAATTTATCCTGCGTTTTTAGTATGTTTTGTTTATGCATATACATCCAATCAGAAGGAAAAATTAGAGTTAAACCTTTTTTTGGTTTTATAGAATGGTCAAAATATTTAAAAACTAACTCTCCCTCATCTTTTTTGACATTATTAAGGAAGGTTATCCATGATAATGATTTATGCGATGAATAAATATTTTTTCTATCATAATGAAAATCAAGGTGATGACCTGAAACTAGAAATTTTTCTATAAAAAAAGCTCCTATATGAATTTGATTCCAATTACTTTCAAATAACTCCCATTGGCTCTTATAGTCATCATAACAATCTCTTAAGATGTTAAAATATTTAATAAAGAAGTCCAATTTAGCTTCTTTTACTTTTTTTGGCGTTATTGACAATTCAATACAATCTTTTTTTTCTTTATCAATTAATCCTTTTTCAGTTTTACCTACATCATGATCAGAATTGGATAAATTAAAATAGTTAATTATCTCATCTAAAGGAGCTGTATCAACAATCCATGATCCAATAAAATGACTGCTTTCTTTAATTTTTAAATCTTCTCTTTTCATTTTTTTTACCATTAACTTAATTCCTTATTATTACTTCTTTAGAATCTCTATTAATAACAATAACTCCATCTCTTTGATTTTCTAAAATTATTGCTTCATTCTTCATTCCAAGATTAGTATTGATATTAATTAAATAAGTAATTATTGAATAATTATTAGGATAAAT
>PAAW01000067.1 GCA_002699515.1 Methanobacteriota archaeon | reverse complement strand
TGGAGGTAACATCGGAGGGGGGCCACTAGGTGCTACTGTTGTAGGTGCTGCTGTTGGAGGATAAGCTGATGGCATCATTACCCTTTGGCTCTCGATTCTTTGGGCTTCTATATCTAATGCTGATGCATCTAATTTACCAAACTGTAGGTAATCTTGCATCGCTTCATCAATTAAATCCATACTCATATTTGTTAATTCCAAATTACTCATTATTCGATATACTAAAAATCTATGAGAACCTGATGTTGTTTCAAATACAATATACTCTGGATCTGCCGCTTGCAGAAGAGTAAATAATAATCCAAATGTGAATAAGATTACTCCTAAATTAATTCCCCACCCCGAAATTGCTCCTAAAATTAAACAAATAATTCCTAAAGTAAGTATTGCCCACCAAACAAATTTTGTTGTGTCTAACCAGTCATAACGATAATGTGAAAAAGTTTCTATGTTTTTGGTCATCATGTGTTTTTCAATATTTATATTTCCAAGTTGATCTCTTTTTGATGTAACGACCTGAATTAAATCATCAACATGAAGAAGAGATAAGGTTTCATTCCCATCGGCACTCTCACGAATTACAAACTCGGAGATTTCTTCACCGAGATTTGTTTTTGCTCTAACCCCTAATCCTGGATTTCGTTTCAAAATTACCTCTCCTTAATATTCTTAATAGCCGAAATTAACGTTACGTTTAAACGTGCTAATACGAAGTAGGTTATTATCAATACGATTTGTTTTAAGCCCAATCTGATGTTGCCCATGCTTCTACTTCTGAACTTGGCTCTTCGCCCTGCTTAATGCTAGTTCCAATGATTGTAGGTACCTTTGCTTCTGAAGATATATCAAACATACGTTTGCTTAATTGCCCGTTGTATACAATTGCTAATACTGTCCGTTCAGATTCTTCAATTCCAGCTGCTAATTTAGATGCTCCAATTGGATCTGAAATACTATCGTCTTCAAAAATCAATATTGCTTCTCTAGCACCTATTTTAGAAATATGTTCTGCATAATCGGTTATTTGTTCAGATGGTTCTACCTTTGGCTTTTCTGATTTTGGGGCTTCTTTTTCTGCAATTCTTGAAACAAACCTTTCTGCTTCTTCCTTCATTGCGAGACATTTTGTTATTGTTTTATTTGGTAATAACTCCCATTCTTGACCGACTGGGGCTTGTGCAACAAAATCGACTTTCATCATTTCTACTAATTGTAGTAAAAGCATTTCTCCTCCTCTATCTCCATCAATAGCCACAATTACGCTTTCTTTACTATTTGCTAAATCGATCAATTCTTGTTTTATTTCACCCGCACCATCAGTACAAATTGCATTTTTGATTCCAGCATCTAATAACTTCCTTACATCATTTCTCCCTTCACAAACGATTAATGATGATGAGTTTTCTATATTTGGCCCACAAGTTAAGCCATGGAAAAATTTTGATTGTTCTGTAGTAAGTACTGATCTTACTTCATCAATTACGCTTTTACTTGTAGAACTGCTAGTAGATACTAATCTTAACAGTAAATCTTTAGCAAGTTCAACGACTTGTGTTCTTTTCGTTGCTCTTACGTCTTGAATCTCCTTAATTTCTATTTTTGAATTACAAGGACCTATTCGTTCTATTGTTGAAATTGCAGCTCCAATAATTGCAGTTTCAACATTATCCATACTACTTGGAATTAGTATTTCTCCGTTTACCTTTCCTTTTTGGTTGTTAATATTTACTTCAATCATTCCGATTTTTGTTGAACGTTGTAATTTACGTAAATCCAGATCATCCCCAAGTAATCCTTCACATTGGCCAAATAATGCTCCGACCACGTCTTTTCTTTGTACAACTCCATCAACTTTGATTGAAGCAATAATCATATATTTCATAGTGTTTTTTTGTTTTTTTGACATTTTTTTCCCTCCGCTTATTCTCTTATCTTCCACTTCACAATAACTGTGAATTACTTCCCTTAAGGAAATATTGAGTCTGATATGAGCATCTGCTCATTCTTGTCGAGAAGTAAACCCTTTTTCAATTCGATGGTAGAAATAATCAAATTTTTTAAGTTATAATTGGGTTTAATAAATTTTTTTGTCAATGAAGTTAAGAATATCAATCTCTTGTGGTGATTATGGGCGATGCGTCTCCTCGGACTCTTGAAGTCTTCAGTGATTGTGTTACTGTAATGCTAAATGATGGGGTATTGACTAGAGAAGAACGGCGCCTTATTTCTGCTCTTTCAAGAAACCTTGAACTAAAAGAGGGGGAGCCGCTTGAAGTTTATGAAAAGGTAAAACTTGGTGAAAAAATGATTGGGGGCAGTAAAATTTCAAGAAAAAAACAATTAGATATCTATCAAAATCTTTACGAGGTCGCCTTAGTAGGTGCATTATCTAAAGATGAATGGAGAATTTTGGCATTTTTACGAAAAGAATTTTCCATAACTGATGAAGACCATGATAAAATCCAAAATAGATTGAAAAATAATATTAAAGAACGCTATGAACCGAAAGTTGTTGAGTCTTTAATGAAAACTATCGAAGATTCTGCAAACACAATCACTAAAATGATTGGAAGATTATTTTGAGAATTTAATATGTCTTCGAGTCTTGATGAATTCCTTTCTAATGTAGATTGGACGAGAATTAAAAAGACTAAAAAATTACTTAACATTCTACGAGAAGCATATACTTGCGGTGTTCCTGCAATGATCGCTAAATCGCTAACTGATCGTTTGAAGGATGCTGGGGGTTACAAGTTTTATCTTGGCACCCCTCCAAATGAGTTACGTTTGATTGCAAGTTTTTTATTAACTAAATACAATACTAGTCCCTCAATAATTATTGACTTATTGCCAGCATTGTGGAAACGTCATGGGAGAGAAGATGCAGTATTATATGGAATAATCCTTGCTAATATAAATCCAGAGTTGTTGGGAAAAAATATTTGGCTATTTTTTAGTGATTGTCTAAGAAATAAGGAGCCCGCGGATGATATGTTGTCGGTTTGTGAAGAATTGATTCGTGCCAACCATTTATTTCCTTCCTTGGATGAACTAGACTTGCTTTACAAAAAAGGAGTTATTTATCATCAACTTGTATTATTTATTTTATTTCAAAAATATAAAAATAAAGAAAGTTTGACGGGTCGGGAAATAATGATTATAGAGTCCTGCCCTGGAACTAATGACCTCATAATTAGATTAAAAAACCGTCTTTTGAACAATTAGTCTCATAATATGCCGCTTGTAGCAGGTAATGATTCAAATGGTCGAACGATTTTTACCTTCAAATGATCCTATTAAAGAAGATGTTTTAGAATGGACTGTAAAAAGGGATGCTGCGGATGCTAAAAAATTGTTAGATTGGTTAAGTGAAACTCAAAGTTATCGTGAAAAAAAGGCTATGATTTTGTTAATTCAAGAGCTTGTAGAGGAATTAAAAATGGCTGTTGATGAATTATCAGATTTAAAATGAGGGTTTGATTTGTCTTTCCCCGCTATTATTCTGGCTGGTGGAGAAAGTAAACGAATGGGTCAAGACAAAGCATCCCTCGAAATTAATAATATCCCCTTAATTACTCATGTTGTCAATAGGTTAAAATTGGCTGGATGTAACGAAATAATCTTACAAATAAAATCTATTCAGCAAAAAAGAAAATTAGAGTTATTAATCCCAGATATAGAAATAACTTGGAGTTTTGATGAATTTGAAAATGGTGATGTTTTAGAAGCACTTTACTGTGCATTAAAAACTGCTAAGAGTAAAAATTGGAGTTGGGCACAACTAATGCCAATAGATACTCCTTATGTCTCTCCTATATTGTTTGAAAAAATGCCTCGATTATTTAATGAAAATATTGAAATTATTATTCCTGTGTCTGAATCTTCAAAAAATTCTCCCTCTAAGGGATTAGAGCCTCTCTTAGTCTGTCTAAAAATTGGACCTACTCTTTCAAAAATATCTGAATCTTTGACAAGAAAGGATAGGCGCCTAGCAAAAATATTTAGTGAGATGAACCATTCAATAATTACTCCTGATAAATGGAAAGAATGGGGGATAAATAGTGATTCTTTCAATAATTTGAATAAACCTAAAGATTGTGAATGATCACAGGTCCAATAGAACTTATTTCGATTCTGCCTTCTGATAATGCATCCAACACTTTGGGATATATTTCATGTTCTTTTTCTTTAACTCTATCCTGTAAATCTTCTAAAGTATCTTCAGAATAAACTTTTACTTTTTCTTGTGCAATAATTGGTCCAGTATCTACTCCGATATCAACAAAATGCACAGTACATCCTGATTCTTTTACTCCTGCTGCCAATACCTCCTCATGAGCATGTGCACCTGGGAAATCAGGGAGTAAGCTTGGATGAATATTCAATAGTCTACCCATCCATTTTTTTACAAATCGGGGTGAAAGTATTCTCATATATCCTGAAAGTACTACTACCTCCACATCAAATTTTTCAAGTTCTAATTGAATCAAGTTTTCATGGGATTCTCTTAACTTATTTTTTCCAACTTCTTTTGGTAATTCAATAATGCTAGTTTGTATCTTTTTTGATTCTGCTATTTGTATTCCTTTTGCATTGGCCTTATTAGAAATTACCAATGTTGTTTTATGAAAGCTGTTTTGCTTTTGAAATTGATAATTAATCAATGCTTCCATGCCACTACCTGAGCCTGAAATCAATATTGCAATCCTAAGTGGATTTTCAATTGTTCCAAGTCTTGGTAATTGAAAATCATTCATATTACTCTTTCACCTTCTACCCAATTTTCAACTAATTCTATAGTGTCATAAGTTACTCCACCATTATTTACAACAATAAGCAAATCTAGATACTCTTTGTTGACTTCATTTGGAGTGCAATCTCTAGTAATTACTGGAGCTGGCCAATTACCTGGAGTTCCTTCTTCAAAAATTCTATTATCATTTAAGTCAGTTGCGATCTTTAAATCTATCATATATTTTTTATTAGGGAATAATCTATCATCATCATCATCTGAAAGTCCATCATCATCGGCATCCATTAATTTATCCGTTCCATCTAAATTTTTTGTTTCTCCGTGATCTCTAAATCTTGGGAAATAAGCACAACAATCAATAAAAAAATCTTTAACTCCGTCTCCATCATCATCAATATTAAAATCTCCATTTACTACATCTGAAACTCCATAACCATCAAATGTTCCGGTAATTGATGTAAAATCATCATTTGAATTACAATTAATTGCCCAATTAACATCATACTCATTAACAATATTACTGCCCGCGGCTAAAGAAAATATCAACGTAATACATTTGTCATTTAGCCCTCCTCCTGATGTTGGCTCATCTCCATCACAATCACTTTGTTTTGATAACCAAGCCCCTTCTATGGCTATTGTTCCTGTAAATTCATTTTCAATATCATCTGAGTTTTTTTCTACTGATTCTGAAATTTTTTGAATTGTAATCGTTATTGTAGCCATAGTTACAGAAGAGACTATAATTATTGCAATAAAGATGACAAATGCACCTACTCCTGTTGATGCGCAAGTATCACTCTTTTTATTCCTCATAATTTAATCTCCTAATGCCTAAATAAACGTACGCCAGTAAATAACATAGACATGTTATGTTCGTTTGCTGCATCAATAACTTCTTGATCTCTTATTGAACCACCTGGTTGAACGATACTTGCAATCCCTATCTCGTTTGCTGCATCAATTCCATCTCTAAATGGGAAAAATGCATCTGATACCATTACTGCACCTTTTGCTTCTTCCCCTGCCCTTCTTGCTGCAATTCTTACGGCTTCTACTCTACTTGTTTGACCTGGCCCTATGCCTACTGTTTTCGTCCCTTTAACAAAAATAACTGAGTTTGATTTCACTTGTTCGCAAACAACCATTCCAAATTTCATCGCTGCCATTTCATCTTCGTTAGGTTCATTGGAAGTTACGCTACGTGCCAATCCTGGATCAATTCTTGGTGCTCTTTCTGTTTGAAGCAACCATCCTCCATTAATTTGTTTAGCAACGATTTCAGAGTCTTGGGGAGTTAATCTAGATAATTCTGGTGAAATTGAAATTAGTCTTCTGTTCTTTTTCTCAGATAATAATTCTAAGGCATCTAAGGAAAATGAAGGGGCGATAATACACTCAACAAAATGACCACCTATGCTATTTGCCGTTTCTCTTGTAACTTTAGTATTAAACGCAACAATACATCCAAATGCTGATTCAGGATCTGAAGCAAGTGCGTCTATCCATGCATTTTCTTGAGTATTTGCTAATGCAGCACCACAGGGGTTATTGTGCTTTACAATGATGCATGCGTGAGGAGTTTCTGGCCATTCATCCGTAGATAAATTCCTAGCTAAACGTAAAGCTGCATCGAGATCCACATAATTATTGTAGGATAGTGGTTTTCCGCTATGCATAATAAAATTTGCCAAATTAATATCTAAGTTCGAAGGGTTTGCATAAAAAGCTGCAGCTTGATGTGGGTTTTCTCCATACCTCATAATTTCTTTAATTTCTGAATCTACTTGAAATCTTGAAGGTAATTTACTAATCGCTTCATCAAGTTTAAAATTTTCATTTGCGGCACCAATCCACCTATTATGCAATTCTTTAGAAATTGCAACGTCATAACTTGCAGTTTTTTCAAATGTTTCCAAGGCAAGGTTTCTTCTAAATTCTAAATTAATCGACAAAGGGTCACCGTTTCCAGAATTTAATAAGTTAATTATTTCATCATATTTATTTGGGTTTGATGCTACCAATACGTTCTTGTGATTTTTAGCCGAAGCACGTAAAAGTGTTGGTCCGCCAATATCTATCATTTCAAGTAAAGCAGAATCTTCCAAAGGAGGTTCTTGTAATGCACTTTCGGAAAATGGATAAAGATTTACCGCTACTAATTTTATTGGCTCATAACCTAAATCCTCTAATCCCTCTTTATCTTTATTATTTTCAAGGCGTGCCAAGATTGCTCCATGTATTGCTGGGTGTAGTGATTTTACTCTCCCATCAAAAATCTCAGGGTGTCCAGTAACCTCACTAATATCTTTAACTTCCAATCCTGCTTCTCTCAATTTTTTGGCAGTTCCTCCTGTGGAAATTATTTCCCATCCTAAATTAACTAAGTTCTTTGCAAAATCAACAATTCCTGTTTTGTCATATACGCTTAATAATGCTCTTGGGGGCGAAGTCATGTAGTATCCCTTCAACATGTCCACTCCTAACAGATTAATCAAGAAACCCCATAAAATAATAATGCGAATGGAATGGGTTTGTTATTATGTTTAGGCGGTGTATATGTCATCATTTCAAAAATTAATAGGGATTTATAATGCTAAAGGTTCTTTAATTGGTGAATTACAGTATTTCTTTGGGAAAATTAGAGGTACTGCACATTGTGCATTATGTGATATAACTCATGGAAAATTAAAAGAAAAAGATGATTTTAAAAAATGTAAACAAGATTTGGACATTCCTCTTGAATTACTACATCTTGATGAATTAGATTCGAAATTAGAAAGGTTTGCTAAAGAGGCTCCTTGCATCATTGGTGAAAATAATGAAGGATTTGTATTAATTATTGATTCGGAAGAATTGGAGGAATGTAAAAGCAGTGTTGATTCTTTTTCGAACCTACTTAATTCGAAAATAAATTAATCTCCTCTAGCTGAAATTAATTGATCTACCCTTAACAATCCAACTACCGTTTCTGTTGCTGAAATAATTGAATGTGAGAGTGACTCTTTGGGTTCAATTGCAGAATCGATTGTGATAATGTTTCCATCAATTCCCACACCTAAATCTTCTGATTCATTCTTCAGGCGGCTTCTTAATTCAATTACACTATCTAAACTACTTTTACCTGCATTAGCTGCTAATGTTGCAGGTATTGTTTCTAACGCTCTTGCAAATGCCTCCATGCCTAATCGTTCTCTGCCCTTTTTTGCATCCGCTGCTAATTTAATTGCGATAGATGCTAAAGAATGGGGATTTCCGCCACCTTTTAACAAATATTTTGATTGGACTGCTAAACATGTAGATTTAACCGAATCATGAATTGATCTTATTGTTTCTTCTACTGCTAAATCATCTGACCCACCTACGTCAAAAGTAATTAATTCTGTATTCTTACATTCATCAAAAATTATTCTTTTGGATGTTTCGCCGTCTTTATTAATTGTCTCGGTTTTTATTCTGCCAATTAATCCTAATTCCTCAGAAGATAAATCCTCAATCCTTGGGCACATGACTGCCTGAGATATTTTTGAAATATTTACTAATTCTTGAGAACTTAATCCACCCAAAACAAAAATATTATTTGAAAGTAAATGATGTAAAATTTCTTTATTAATTTCTCCAGTAGTTAATACCGCGTTGATTTTTAATTCAACTAATTTATTACTAATCTGTTCTATTTGTTTATCTTCGCTTTCTATAAATTGTGTAAGTTCTTCAGGAGAATTTATCTCTATTTCAGAATCTCTAGAAGGGGTCCTAAAACCTAATTCTCCATTAATTAATGCAATTTTACAATTTTTAAGTTCAGAAGGTGTTTTGTCTAAATGTAATCTTTTTTCTATAATTAATCCATTAATTAATTCTACAGACATTGGTGTGTTGTTTGAAGATTTCGCCATTAATATATTCTCAGATTCACATATTGATGATGATTTTATCTGATTTACTGCTTTAACCACTAATTCTGAAATTTTTTCCGAATTATTAGTTGTGACCTTGCCCGTTAATGCTGTTTTTGCAACATTTAATAAATCGTCTCCATTGTATTCGTATGCTATTTCATCTAGTTTTGAAATTGTAATATCAGATGCCTCTCTATAACCTTCTACAATTACTAATGGATGTAGCCCTTTGTTAATCAGTAAGCCTGCTTCATACATTAATGCTCCTGCAAATAAAATACAACCTGTCACACCGTCTCCTGCTGCTGATTCTTGAGATTTCCCTAAACTAACAAATGCTTTTGCTGTTGGGTGCTTAACCATTAATTCTGAAACTATTTTTGCACCATCATTGGTTATAGCTGCTTGCCCATTTGATTTGTAAAGCATTTTATCTAATCCCATGGGTCCATAGGTTGGACGTAGTAAATCAGCAAAAATTGAGGCTGCCCCAATTAATTTTTCTTGGATTGCAGATTCTGAAGTTACTGAAGTCTCTGGCCTTAATATCCTCACTTGCGGGGGGCCTCCTCCATTATCAGTCATATTATTCCTCCAATAAAATAGATCTTTGTCAACTATTTCGATTAACCCCGATAAGGTTCTAACGAATAATATACCCAATTAACAAACATTAAGCATACTACTGAAAGTCCAATAGATGAAAGCAAGGGGTATTCTAAATTATCAGTAAATATTGATGAAAGTATAACCAAACTCACTGTGTAGATTAGTAAATGTGCTATTTTTGGTGAACTTATTTCTAATTTAGATTTTACTATTTCAAAATTAGTAATTATCAACGAAAGTCCGATTAAAACAAAAAGTGCTGTAAAAAGGTAATATCCTTGCATGGCAGAATAATTTACTCCTACATATATTGAAATTATAGTGGAAAATAATAATGCAAATAAAATTCTAATTTGTATCTTATCAATATCAAACTCTTGTCCCATTAGTACAACCCAACCTAATGTGATTTTTGAACGTACTTATCCTGTTGCCGTAACATCAACCATCTCGGATTCTGCTTCTTCTGAATTTGAGTCGCTGCTATCTTCAACATAATCTGAAAATTTGAGTTCTTCTGTTCCTTCCATAGAAGTTAAATTAGTTACTGTAACTCCTCCAGAGGATATTGCATAAATATAATCACCCATAAATATAGATCTTTTGATTGTTGTATCTGAATTACCCCAGTAACAATAATTACAATCTTCTGTATCATAAAATTGGCTATGGTTAACAGTCCCATATTCACTTAATGGGTCTGTTACATCAACTAAAATTAATTTACTAATATATTCGTATTTATAATATCCATGATAATTGTAATTCGTCATACAATATTCCATTAAAAACTCCCTTTCTTCCTCGGTTAATTCTGAAGATTCGTCATCAGAACCTCCAGAAGTTGGATCCGAATCTGTAGAGTCATCTGCAGGAGGATCTCCTCCAGATTGTTTGGATGTTGTTGACTCTCCTGAACCGCCTTCACTTTCTACAGCATCTTCTTCAGGGGAGTTTCCTTCTTCCTCTCCTTGGGATAATCTCCATGTCATATATTCTATTTGATCTTCGCACCATGCTTCTTTTTCTTCTACACTAGAAGACTCGACATATACAGTACGGTGTGTAGATAATGGGATTGCTAACAAATTTTTAGGGCCCCAATATTGGAATGCTTTGTGTTCATATGTTGCCTCACTCCAACTCCAGGTCCATTCATTTTTTTCATTCTCTGAAACGGGGGATAATGGTAAAACTGATGCTAAAGTTGGATTTGAAAAGTCAGAAACATCAAATAAAGATATCTGGGTACTAGACCAGTCAAGGCCTGTGCCATCATTATTTGCGGGCCCTATACCTATAGTCAATACATTATTTTCGTCTAATGGATGAATATATGTTGAAACCCCAGGTACTTCTAATTCACCAATTATTTGGGGGCTTGTAGGATCTGAAAGGTCTATTGTCCATAATGGGTCTATTTGTCTAAATGTTACAATATATGCCCTATCTTCTACAAATCTTGCAGACCAAATATTTTCATCTGGTGCAATGCCATCAATCCTTCCGATTTCATCCAATGAAGATGTTGTTGCGTTTGGTTGTAAAACAATAACATGATTTTCCATCGGTTCAGGGTCATTAATCCACCATCTATTCCACTGCCCTGTTGTAGTAGCTAGACGTATATTTCCTTCATATTCAGATAAGGAAAATTGATCTAAAACTGTACCATCAACACGCCCACTTCCAATATATTCTGTACCTTGATCACTTAATGAAAATGCATGGATATTTGTGGCCTCTTCGATTTCATCAGCCCCCCAATACCACCACCAATCTTGTGCTGGTTCAGCAATAACAAGAGTATTTTGAGAAGCATAAACAACTGGCCAATTACCCATCAAATGATCTGCTTCATAACTAAATGCCTCACTTAATAAATCGAGTGTTAAAATGGATGTGAATTGTGTACCTACTGAATCCAAAGAAGATACAAATTCACTACAAGTCTCTGAACGCATTGGAACCTTAGAAATCCCATTGGAAGTACCGTGATACATTTGTGGCATTAAATCTTCAAGACTTGCTGCGTCTATCATTTCATTGTTTGATTCAATTGTATGATTCACTGAAAGATTCCAAATTTCTTGTCGAGCAGGATCATCCCAGTTAAACGAATAGTATTGGTCTTGATATTCTACTGGGATCTCTACCCATGTTCTTACTCCTGGTAAATCCATATATCCTTGTGTAATTGTTCTAACCATTCCTCCTTCTTCTCTTGCAGTCAAGTAAGACCCTTCAAGAAATAATTCATTTGTTAATATAGGAGAAGTTCTGTTTGAAATATCATAAACCGTAAATTTTGTTAAGCTATTTACTCTCATACTTGATTTAGTATTATCCCAAAGTAAATTTCTAAGTGGATCCTCATTAGATAAAGACCAGCTATATACTGAAGATAAAATTACCAACTTGTCTTGTGCTAGCATCATTTCTCTTGCATTACCATCTAATTCTGTAGATGATTGGAAGTTAAGTTCTCCAAATTCAGGTACTCCAAGAATTACTAAGTTATTTTGGTTAATCATGTAAATATAATTGCCATCTGTTTTAACAAAGTCAGATTCGTCTACTCCTTCTTCTTGATTATTGGTTCCAGAAAAATCAACTCCTTCTTCCCTTGTATTCGTATTAGCTGAGGTTCCTGAATCTGCTGAATCTGCTGCAACTGGGGCTCCTTCTGCCATTCCGTCTTCGAAGACCATATCGTCTTCAATCCACATACCTCCACCATAATAACCAGAAATTTGTTGAAGCATTGTAATTCGCATTCTTTCTTTGATGTTTGTTTTTAATTCTACTTCTAAATCTTCACAGGAATTATAGGATATTAATTCTGGTGATGTTCTTTCTCTAGAACCTACTTCCATCCACTCCATCATGTTAGAAAGCGGCTCAATTACATCATCTATTACTGGAGGGAGTGTTTCAATCTCTTCTACTGCATCTACAACATCCTCTATTGCTCCAGTACATCCTGAACTTAGCATAATTAACAAAACTAAAATTGACTTTGTTACTCCTTTACTCATATACTGGCCTCAATGTTATCCTATTAAACTAATATGGGGTTTTGTATAAGAAGGAATATTGATTGACTCTTCATTATTCGGAAGCAATATGCAAAAAAGGCTAGCAACTGATATTTTCTCAGAGTGGGCGGTAATTGGAAAAGATGAAGGTATGGAAAAAGGCCATTTAAATTCGGTAAATGAAATGTTATCTATCGTAGATTCATCCCTAAAAAGTGGGTTTTCTGCAATAGATGTAGGTTGTGGAAATGGATGGGTTTGTAGAAAATTATCAAATGATGAAAGATGTAGGAAAGTTGTAGGAATTGATGGATCTAAGGAAATGATTGAAAAGGCAAAAAGTATAGATTCCAATATGGAATATTATCATGCATTATTACCAGAATGGAAGCCTGATGAAAAATTTGATTTCGTACACAGTATGGAATTTTTATATTATCTTGAAAAGCCATTGGAAATGTTGAAAGAATTCTATAATTTTTGGATTCGCCCAGAAGGTATTCTTATTGCTGGCATAGATTTTTATTTGGAAAATGAAGATAGTCATAGTTGGCCAGAAAGGTTGAATGTTCACATGACAAAGCTTAGTATTGATGATTGGAAAAAGGGAATGTTGGATGCTGGATTTAAAGATGTTGAAATTCACCAAGTTGCTACTAAAGAAGATTTTATTGGCACGCTAGTAATATTTGGTAAAAAGTAATACTCTTATTCTTGCTTTATGGTTAAATTAATCAAACAAATGAATATAAGGATAATGCTGCAGAGAGGTTAATATGAGCGGTAGTGAATTGTTAATAATTTTTGGAACTGAAACTGGAAATACAGAAGCATTAGCAGATGATGCTAAAAGTTTCGCTAAAAATTTTGATTTGGATGGAAAAGTAGTTGATATGGATGATATTACTGTAGAAGAATTATCAGATTCAAAATTACTATTAATTTGTGTAAGTACATGGGGAGAAGGAGATCAGCCGACTAATGCTGAAGATCTTTATGAGGCAGTATGCGATGCTGATGAAGGGGCCATGGATGGTGTAAATTTTGCAGTACTAGCATTAGGAGATACTGATTACGAATTCTTCTGTGAATCAGGAAAAGAATGGGACGTACTCATTGAGAAAAAAGGTGGTACCAGAGTAAATGATCGTATCGATTGTGATGTAGATTATGAAGATGACGATGAATGTGAAGAATGGATTAAAACAACGTTAGAAAAGTTTTCAAATCTATAAATTAATTTCAATTGAATATAAACAAGTATTTTTAACATATACCTCATTATTGTGATTTATGAAGTATCACTTGTCAATAATGACGATTATATCAATCGTATTAATTTCAGTTTCTACTGGTGCACTAATAACAAAAAATATATCCAATACAGGAAATTTTCAAGGCTGGTTTGATATTGAAGTAGATTTAGAAAAAGGTACTAATTCGTATACACTTATTGAAGTGGATGAAGGTGATAATAATGAGGAGCAGGTTATTACGGAAGTATTACATGTATTCAAATTTACTACAATCAATCCTACTGGGATAATCACATGGGACTTTGGTGATGGGACTTCTGCGATGGGAGAGAATATTAATCACTCTTATTCCGAACCTGGAACTTATATGATAAGCGCTACGTCTATTGATGCAAATAGCATACAAAGTAGCGTTTTGTGGGTATTTGTCGACTTTAATGCGTTTGTTGAGTCAGACAACATGGAATGTGAATGTGCTCCCACTGCAAAAGATACGGTAATAGACATCACTCCATTAAAAAATGGAAATGAAATAAATGGATTTGTTAGAGCCGAGCACGATGGAAGTAGTGAATCCTGTTCTTTGAGAAATCCATTACAACAATGTCATCTTAGAGTTATAATTCAAACTACAAACAATGGTGAAGTTATCTCTAACGATGTGATTTATGATGAAACTTTTAGATCTAATGAGATAGTTGTTGACTTTGAGTTATCTAGTTTGATGCTTGAAGAAGGGCAAGGAATACAAATTCGTTTGGAGACTGATCAACTAAGAGATTGGCATAAACCGTATACAGAATGGACAATGATTGCGCCATTAAATTAATTAATAATTATACATTATTCTCTAATTAATACTTGCTGGTATAGAGGAATGGTGTAGTTGAATTCGGAGGTTGCCTTCATAAAAGTGGCTCTAATATTCAAAAGATTTCACATACTCCAAGAATAAATAATAATCCTGCAACTGCTTGTAAAGCAATTGTTTGGATATTTGTAGTTACTAAATCTCGACTTTTATAGTCTTGAAATAGCCTATAAACTAACCATCCTGCCCAAGGGATTGTAATTAAAACTATTAATGTGTCACTACTCATTAATTCACACATAACTAGTAATATGGATGTAACATAAGCTAATACAATTAAAATTAAATATCCCCATCTAGCATTTTCAACACCTAAAGTTGCAACTAAGTGTATTTTGCCTGTTTCAATATCAGAGGGGGTGTCTGGAAATTCATTAATCCACAAGATTGCTGTAGTAAACAATCCAAGAGGTATTCCAATTAAAAATGCGTCAAATGAATGGCATCCAGTAAATGCATATACAGTACCCATTGTTAACACTGGTCCAAATAGTAAACCAATAGATAATTCTCCCAATCCTTTCCTTGCTGATAATCTTAAAGGTGGTGCTGTATAGAAATACCCACCTAAGGCTCCGATACTAGCATAAATTAATAATTGATAATCGGAAACCCATGGCCCGAAAATTAGCGTAAACCCACAAAGTGTGGCAACCATTAAGAAAATAAAACCAAGATTAAATAATCCTTTTTCTGTAATTATTCCTAATTCAATTGCTCTTGAACCCCCAGAATATTGAAGGAAATAATCATTATTTGCTTGATCAACTCCTGCTTGCCAATCAAAATAATCATTAAAGACATTAGCAGATAAATGTAAAGTAGTTCCTCCCAAAAATACTAAGAGAAATAATGGCATTGAAAAGTCAGCGTCCCAGGATAAATCTGAGATGCCTCCATTAAAAGCCCATACCATTGAAAATAATAATGGCATCCATGTTGCTACAACAAATGGCATTCTCGTAATTGCAACCCACGTTAATGGAGTTACCCACCAAGGTTCATCAGGCATTGTTTCTAATGGGTCTTTATCGATTACCTGTGTTTTACCACAATAACCTACTTGTGTTCTTTCTCCATCTACTTTTTTATATACTGGTGTAATTTCTATGATTGCTGGAATATATGTTCCATTTTTGTGAACAAATGTTGTTTCTCCTTCGTATTTACCCTCGGTAGATGCTGTGTCTAGCCAATTAGCAATATGCCCTAAAACGACCCTTCCTGGTGAAAATTGTGATACTCTCATTTTACCAATTACTTCTTCCTTAGAATATCCAAAAATATTAGCTGCTCCATCACTAAATGATTCTATTCTTCCTTCCATATCACAGGTAATTACAGAAACATTATCGGTTGATTTGGCTTTTTGCACTTTCTCTGGATTTACTATTTTTGCTGGCAAATTATCTTCATTGTATGCTGACTTGAATTCTTTAAGACTTATTTCGCCATCCGAGTTTTCATCTAAAGTATTGACTAAAGCATCAACTGCTTCTTCAGTCATGTTTGCAATCTCTAATTTCATCAAGCCAGATTTAAATTCATCAACTGAAATATTTTTATTATCATCTTCATCTAAGTCATTAAAAATATCTTTCAATGATTTATTATTTGCGTTTAAATAATCCCTAATATCCCATAAAATATCATTCGAATTATTAGATTCTTGTTGCCCCATAAGATAAGCGAGAAGTTTGGGATTTAAGAGTTCTTGTTTATTCTATGCTTGCTAAAGTATAATTCAGATACTCTATTTTATCTGTGATTTCCTCTCCAGCCCAATTTGGAATTTCTATTTCCTCATCTAATTTTTTTAATTCTATTTCTGCAATTATTAAGCCTTGGTGGTTATTTAAGAATTCGTCTATTTCCCAGGTATAACCATTAATTATTTTTTCATACCTATTTTTAGAAATTCTTGGATATTTTCCTTTCAGAAGTTCTTCAAAAATATCACTTACTTCCCATTCCCATTCAGTTCTCACTCCTGGGGAATTCCTTATCTTAATTGTAAAATAATAGTTTTCATCTTTTTTCCTTAACCTGCAAGCTGTGTTTTTTTTGGATTCATTAATTATTGATTTTAATTCTTTATCTTGAGAAATATCTGAAATAATTTTATCTTTGAAAAATAATTTATTATTTTTAATATTAAGAGATTCTAAAGGAAGATATATCTGATGTATTATCTGGCCATTTTCCAAACTTTCTGGTAATTTTTTTAATAAAAATCTACGTTCGATTTCTAATTGAGCTATTGGTTTTTTATCTGAATTTAAATTGGTAATTTCTACGATTAAATTCCCAATAATTAATGCTCCCCCTCCAAAAAATAGCCAATATGTAACATCTCCTTCCATCCCTAAAAATAATGAAAAAGTTGCTGCCCATACAGGTTCAAGTGCATAAAGAATAGCCGCCCTAACAGGAGAAAGGTGTTTTTGTAAAATTGTCAACAATAATAATGCAAATAATGATCCAAATAATGCACAACAAAATAATGGTATGAAATAACCTGGTAAAAATAATAGGTCAAAGATATCATTATATTCTTTTTTAGATACAAAAAATGGTAATATAATTAATGAAATTGTAGCAACAGTACACAACATTACAACTGTTAAATGTGTTGTGTTACGATCTTGTGTTACTCTATCTGTAGCGATGATGTGTGCTGCAAACATAAATGCTCCAATTACAGTTAACCATTCTGGTAAATTAAAATTTAATTGTGGTGGACCACTAATCCACCCCGCTCCAAAGGTTGCTAATAAAACTCCTAGCATCATAAAAAATGTTAATTTTTGTCTTCCCAAAATCAAGCCAATCAATGCGGTAAAAATTACATAAAGACTAGTTAAAAATGCTGAAACCGCTGGAGTTACGTCGGGATATGCAATTCCAATCATTTGAAAGAAAAAGCCAGACCAAACTATAGCCCCTAACCAAATTCCTCCATTTCTAGTTTTAATATTAGAAAAAGCTTCTTTAATGTTTGAAATAAAGGGTAATAAAATTATAGCAGCGATGAAAAATCTGAAGAAAACAAATGATGCTGCTAAAGTTTGATGTGATAAATTAGGCTTTTCTTTTTGTGCCACCTCTACAGCCCAATCCATCCAAATAAAGGTTAATCCCCAAATTAAAGTTACTAATATTAATCCAAAAGTTGCTTTTTTTTTAGTATTAAAGTAATTTTCAATCATTAAAAACACCGTCTAAAACCATTATGAACTCATTAATACTTGATTTAGTATCGACAATCAATCTATGTTCAAAAGCTAATTCTCCATACCGTTCTAATTCATTGTAAATTACTTTAATTTGGCTTATCCATTCTTCCGCTGAAGAATCATAAGGCATCACAATCCCTCCCTTTCCCACTGCTTCTGATTGCGCCCCTATATCTATCGAAATAGAAGGTTTTGAAAAATATCCTGCCTCATTAATTACTCTGCCCCACGTTCCTACTCGATCTAACCTAAACATGTGAATATCACAATAAGGATATATCTCTTCGGGCCTGCGGAAACCTTCGTCAATTGTATTCTCATATTTTGAAAGTTTTTTTGCATAAATTCCTCCTCCATAAACATGAAGTGTCGCTTCTGGCCAAATTTCTTCTAATTTGGGTATAAGTTTTTTATTGTAAAATTCAAATCCTTTTTCGGGCACCATTCCAACTATTGCAATTCTTGGATTCGTTAAATGATTATTAGATCTAAATAAATTTGCTTCACTTAATTTATCTTTTAACTTACCAAAGGGATAGACTTTTTCAAAATCTACTGGTAAATGAACTATTGATATTTTTTTAATGGAGAATTTTTCTTCTACTTGAGAAGCCAATCCATGTCCTGCCACTATTACGCTTTCTGCATTTTCTAAACATTCTCGATATACTTCTGGATTTTCAAAACAAACTTCGTCTCTAACAAATGTGATGTATGGTATATCTGCATCAATAAAAGCTGATGATGCGCCAGCAGACCAGTCTAATTGGGTTACTCCCAATAATCTTTCATTTTCTTTCTCTGCAATCAGTTTTATTTTTGAAAATTCGCTTTTTAACCATTTAAAAAAATCTTTATTCTTCTTTTTTAGGTGGACTCTTCTCAATAATTTCATTGATCTTCCTGTATTTCTATCTCTGAGTCTCCATGCTAAGCCAGAATAAAAATCTTCTATTTTGATATTGCATTTTTTAATACTAATTGAACTGTTATCAAATAAATTGGATGCTTGCTTCCTATCATTAGATTGGAATACCTCAATATTCCAATTTTCACTATTTTCCTCAAGGCCAAGAAGTAGTGTTGAAAGACTTTTTTCCGCCCCACCTGGGAGTGCATCTAAATCCCTAACGGCCACCAATAGCCTACCCTGCATTGTAGGTGTGAATTCGTTATGACTTATGATTACGGCGGAAAATTCAGAATCGCCGATAATAAATTATCTAATTCAACCCTATATTGATATGTAACTATTCTTTCGAGGTAGTATGGGACTAATCAAATTACTAGGGGAATTAAGAATTTGGTTGGTAGAAAATTCATTTTCAAATAAACATCGAAGACAGCGCTTTTTTACAAAAATTGTGAAAACACAAATAAATGAATTTGGAGAAAATTTCAAAGTAAATAATATGTGCAGATTAAATAAATCTGTTACGGTAAAAAATAATGTTAATCTGAATGGGATGGAAGTCCAAGGCAATGGGAAAATAACTATTGGAAATAATTTTCATTCGGGGAAGGACATCCTTTTAATTACACAAAATCATAATTGGAAAGATGCAAAAACAATACCATACGATGATGAATATATCCTCACTAATATCACAATCGAAGACAATGTGTGGCTTGGTAGTAAAGTAACTATTATAGGAAACTCTACAATTGGAGAAGGTTCAATTATTCAAGCAGGAAGTGTAGTAGTGAATGATATCCCTCCACTTTCTATTGCAGGGGGCCATCCTGCAACTGTATTTTCGAAAAGGGATGAGGAGCACTATAATGAATGTGTAAAAATGGGTAAATTTTACTAATTAATGAAGGATTTTTGCTCAGAATTAAAATAGTAAATGGTTTTAACCAAATTTATGAGTACTATTAGCACAGGTTTGATGACTGCATTGATGATGGTTGTAAGTAGTGTATTTGGAGTTGCAGCAATTGAAGGTATTGATGCGTTCACTGAAGAAAGAACTATCCCTCAAGAAAAATTAGATCGTGCGATTATACATATCACAGATGAATTAATGATGATTGATGCTTGTCTGGCTTCTGAAGAATGTACTGTTGATTCCGTTAAATTAAATGAGAAAAAAGTAGTATTATTAGATAAATTGGAACAAATAGATACATATATTCTCAATCCTAGTGATGCTGAAAAACCTCATCTTCATAAACATAAAAAGATGGATAAGGGAGAATTTGTTGATTTAACATTTGAAGAACATATTTCAAATAAAATAATAAAATTAAATGAAAAAATTATGATTGTTAATGCTTGTCAAGCTTCTGAAGAATGTACTGTAGATGATGATATTTTAACTAAAAAAGAATTTAATATCAATATGGGATTAGAAAAGTTAAATTATTGTAGTGAAAATATCGAGGAATGTGAATCTCATAAAAAAGATTCAAAGCATAAAAAACATAGAAAATAATCATTTTTTAAATTTAATTTTAATAAAACGAATTAATCCAACCATGAAGATTATCAATCCTCCTGAGCATAATGAAAAAAATGCAGCAATACCAAAAAAATTCAATGTAATATATGTGGGTATGATTGATATTAAAGCCAATATGGCGCCTAAAGTCATTAAAACCGCTGGTATATCTGTTGGATCATCATTTTCTCCTGGATAATGAGTTTGAACTGTTGAATGCCATTTTTTAGGTTTTGGGGTTTTGGGCAAAAATGGTTTTTCAGATTGCACCCTTTTCAATTCAGATTTTGTTGATTCAAGTCCTTCTTTGGCCCGGGTGGTGTTTCCTAATTCTTGAAATAATGTTTTACTTTTTTCTAACCATGTTACTGCTACTTCCCCTTTTGTTTCTTCTAAATACCAACTTCCTAAATCATGATAGCACCATGCCTGTTCTACAATATTTCCTCCTCTTTCATAATATTGTGCTGCCTCTAATAATATGTTATGAATATCACCAACTAAATCTGGATATAATAAACAAGCATGTCTTAAATATCCTCCAACATCGTTCCATCTCGCTTCTTGTTTTGCTTTTTCTAAAGCATTCTCGAAAGAAGTGCTGCTTGAATATATTTCATCATCCACATACTTAACTTATCAAAAGATTATAAATAATTAATGACCGTTAAAATTATCATGGAAGTAGATCTGCTAATATTTCGTATAAGTTTGTTATGTATTATTTCTGGACCAATTTGTTTTATCATTGGAATGAATATGAATTTATTCTATGGTGGTGAGGTTGCTGGGTTCGCTGCTGTAGCTTGGTGGTCATCGGGGGCTATTTCGTTTATTATAGGTGTAATCTTATTGATTATTGCTTCAATATGGAAATCTGCTGGAAAAGGGTTGAAGAATTATGTTTCTGTGAAAAATTCAACATCAATGTTTATCTCATCTGATGATGAGTAAAAATGCAGTGAGTAGGATTTGAACCTACGAACTCTTAGAGACTGGGACCTCATCCCAGCGCCGTTGACCAAGCTTAGCAATCACTGCGTAATATGAAGTGGGAAATGTAATTTTTTAATAATATATGTTAATCAATCTTAGTGAAAAAATAAAGATAAGCAGGTCAAAGAGCCGTCTACTGCCATAAATTCCGACATTGGTAATTCAATAACTTCAAGACTCTTTTCGATTAATACTTCCTTGACTGTAGGATAGCCTTCAGAAATTATTACTTTATTTTCAATTCCAATAGTATTACACCCATATGTTTCGTTGTCTGGTATTGTAATTATTTCTACTGATTTGGGAAGATTTGTAAAAACTAAATCTTTTTTACTTGATTCTGGAATTAACAATAAATTAGAATTTGGTGAAGAACATAAAGTTGTGAGGTGTAGGGAATAATCTGGAACATTTACTATATATGATTCAAATTCTAATTTTGTTAAGAACTCTTGAAATTGCGAAATCCCTTCATCATTAGATCTATTACTTTTCCCAATATAGAATATATCTCCCACTCTAACTACATCTCCTCCATCTATTCTTCCTGGTTCTTGACACCAATGAAT
>PAAW01000011.1 GCA_002699515.1 Methanobacteriota archaeon | reverse complement strand
GAGTGTTCGCTGGTATCGCTGCCGGTGCCAAATTAAATCAGTTGCTGGGCATAAGATCGTTAACAAACTACATCAGTCGAAACCCGATAGCAAAAGTATTACTTGAGCGATTTGTCGGAATTCATAAGTCGAGACCTCTTCCTGAATTTGCACGAGTTTCCTTTGTAGAATGGTTTCAAAAAAAACATGAGTGAGTGTGCTGTCGATAATTGTAATGGCCCAACTCTTCCAAATTCTGAATACTGTTTGATGCATAGAAAATTAAACAAAGAGGTCGTTAATCAAGAAAGAAAATCTAATTCAGAACAACAAACAATCTCTGGAGGGTTTGGCTTAGTAGTTTTATTTTTTATTTTCCTAATTATTTTGGGATGGTTGGGGCGAATTTGGTATTTTCCATACGAGGCTGGGCTATCTGGAGGAGGTGGTCCTGATGGAGAAGGTTGCTTCGGTTTTATGTTTGGCGTAATAATAGTAACATTTGTTTTCTTGCTAAAGGAGATGGATAAAAAAACGAAAGATAATTGAGAATTAGTCTTCATTTGGTAAAGGGCTCTACTGATTTCTCTTCTAATTGTTGGGCCATAATTTTCACATTCTTAGTCATGATTTTTACAAAAACAATATCAACAACCATACTAAAGATTGCAAAACTAATTGTGACTACTATTTTGATTAATTCATCATCACTCATGATTGGTGCGACGAAAATATAAACTATTGGTATTAACACAATCCACCCAAAACCCAAAATAAATGGTAGAATTTTCAAAAAATTTTGTGTGGCAGCAAGACGTTGTTCAGGCGTCATCTCATTTTCATGTTCAGGAGGTGCCTCATTTTCAGCAATGATAATCACCAAGGGAATTTAAGACTCCACCAAATTGCATCGTTAATAATTACTTGAATTGCTAACATGCCTGCTCCAATTACTGCCCAAATTGCTCCATCGAAGCCTGCTTGATATGCACTCCAGGCTAATAGCCCTAACAAAATATTACCAATCGATGCTAAAATTAAAACCCCCACTACAAGATATGGGGTCCAGAAGTAATCGTTTGAAATATGAAAATTTGTTAAATCTAACCACATTGCGGAGGGGATCATCACCAATAAAAATGCAAGTAATAATCTCCCATAGCCTCCACTATTATTTTCTGCCCAAGGCCAATTTAATGTTCCAACTAAAATTGGGTCCCATCGATATAAAAATAACCACCACATAATTAGAAAACCTGTTGCTGCTACAAACATACAAAATACATTTATTGGCATTAAATTTTCAGGAATTCCCCCCCATAATGCCATGGGGTCTTCCATTTTTGAAACACCAAACCAATATGATGCTAAAACAATTGGGCCAAAGATAAATGAGCTTGTTCTAACAATTGATCTCGTAATTTCCATATTAATTACCTTTTTTTACAACCATTGGCCTAATTGCTCCACATTCCGGGCATAATTGTGTATCGTCTGTATACTTATGCCTACATGCTGGACAGGTGTCTGCCAACACTAAATTTTTTGTGACTAATGATTCTTTAACATCTTCTTTGGAGCTTTCCAGTATTAATCTGTCTGAATTTACTTCGTCTACAATCCACCTTCCTGCACCACCCATTTTTAACAAAATATCAGGGGGTAAACTAACCATCCCCATCTCATCAATCAATAATTCTCTAGATTCTGCCAATTCTTCAACTTCAAACCCTTGACCATGTTGGGCAATAAATCTCCCATCACGTAACTCAAGTGCTCTATCACAAAAATCTGCAACCTCACTACTATGTGTGACAATTAAAAAGGATACGTTTTTTTCTTTGTGTAAACTTTTGAATAGTGCTAAAACATCTCTACTTGTGATTGGATCTAAAGATCCTGTGGGTTCATCTGCAAGAATTAATTTGGGTTTTGTAATCAATGCACGAGCAATGGCTACTCTTTGTTGTTCTCCTCCAGAAAGCATTGCTGGTAAGGCTTTCATTCTACTTCCAATTCCTAATTCAATTAACAATTTCTTAGCCTCGCTCTCTGCTACTTTAGAACTAATTCCTTGGTGTCTTAATGGTTGAGCTACATTATCAATTGCAGATAAATGCGGTAATAAATTTCCTTCTTGAAACATAAATGATACTGTTTTTTGTCTTAATTCTACCAATTCTTTTCCAGATAATCTTGTCATATTTTTATCTGCTAAAGATACTGATCCTGCACTTGGTTTCATTAAACCCCCCAGACATTTCAAAAGAGTAGATTTACCGCTTCCCGAGGGTCCCACTACTGCTACTGCTTCTCCTGGAAGAACTTTGAGATGTAAGCCCCTTAATGCAACTACATTACCATCTTCCGATTTAGATTCATATACATGGTATAAACTATCTGCTGACAAAATTGTTTCATAATCAATTACTTCTTCTGACATATTATTCACCCTTTAAAACTGTTGAAAGATCTGATTTCAATGCTTTACGTGTTGTACTTAATAATGCAACAACCACGGCCACAAATACTGTTAATGAAACAATGGCAAGTTCAAACCAAGGCCATACCAAATTTCTATCAATTATTGTTTCACTACCTCCAAAAATTCCGAAAATAAATCCAAATACGGAAAATAGACCATTAAATGATAGTGCTAATGCCATACCTAATAAAATTCCCAAAAACATTGATACCACTACAATAGATAAGATTTCAAATAATACTAATCTGATTATTTGATTAGGGCTTGCTCCAATTGCTTGTAATACTGCTAATTCCTTCTTACGTTGGTTTAGTACTAATGATAAAAATACAAAAGCAGATGCCACAGCAGCAATACTCGCAACAACAAATTGTAAACTAAGTAACCCTTGAGTACCAAAAATTAATCCTCCTGATCTTTCTACTTCTCCATGTTTAGATGACCAATCCATCGCACTTGATATTCTAGAATCTGCATCTAAACTTGCTCTAAATGCTTCTAATTCATCTCCTTGAATCGCATCAATCTTAATTATCCAAGTATTTGCAGAAAAGTTGTTTACAGTATCATCTCCTACTAATGCCCTCCAAGATGTTTCTCCGATTACTAATGTATCAGACATTGTTGTCGTAGGAATTCCAGGAATGAATTCGTGAACTCCGATATATCGTAAAGATTGGTTATATTCTGTGGTCTGGACTTCGAAACTAAAACCTCCATCTGTAAAAATTAATTCGGAGAATGAAGGGGGTAAATTCTCTATGGAGGGTTCTATCATGAACTCGTCGCATGAACTTGTGTTGGTAATTGCTCCGTTCGGACAAGTTGCATTAGTTAAATCTGAAAATGATAAGTTGAATAAACCAAAACTTCCTTCTAGATTTGCATTTGTAAAATCTGAATTTAAAATAAAATTTGGAACAAAAGTATTGAAAATAATTGCATTAGATAGATTTGAATTCTTAAAATTAACATTATCTAAATTTGTGTCGCCAAATAATGAATTTGTTAATGTTGAATTTGATAGATTTGCTCCACTTAAATTAGTACCTGAAAAATCTACCCCGCTCAAATCTCTATTACTTAAATCTGCATTTTGTAAATTTAAATTGGATAAGTCAACTTCCATAGATTCTCTGTAAGATTCTAATAAAAATTGTAGTTGTTCAAATCCAAACTCTGGTATTATCTCGTTTTCTATTTCTTCATCCGTTCCTGAAAAATCAAGGTCTATATCTGTCCACGTAAAGGTTAAATTTTCTGATCTTGAATCATCGAGTGACAATAATTCATCCCCTCTATCATCGCCGCCTTTCCTTCCAGACCCCCAGATATCTAATACGTAAGCAGCAGATTCTCCAGCAGAGAAAGTTAATCCCTCATATGATTCCAAAGCCGTATCAATATTTTCTCCAGGAAGGGATTGTTCTGTCCAATCAAGAACATCACTAGTTCCGTTGAGAAGTACCCATGTTTGGAAGGAATCTCCATCCTCTGTCTCTAAAGCTATGGACGTTATCGTAGTTGCACTAATCAATAATTCTTCACCGTATACCTCATTGAGTATATTTTGAACTTCTGTAAAATTAGATGGTTGTTCCGTGGTAATTTGTAAATCCGAACCCACTGTTGCAGATGCTGTATATTCATCCACTAACGTGCCCGTGTATCCTTGAACCGCTGCTAAAGTTACGATTGATAATGTAAGTAACATAATAACTGACAATCGATTAATTGATTCTGTTGATCCTGAACCTTTTAATCCTCTTTTAACATCTTTTAATAATGGTGTTTTTCCTAAAAATAATTGCATGATTCTTGGCCCCTTTGCGCCAATTCTACCTAACAGTAATGCTCCACCAATCCATAATAAAAATGGCCCGAATAATCCGAGTAAGCCTTCAATAAACCAGTTGGAATTTAATCCGTCTTCAGAGCCATTCATCTCCAACCATGTATCTGTTGCGGCTATTGCTCCAATAATAAACATCAACCAATGTAACCATCTTTTTGGTTTACTTACTTCTCTAACTTTTTTTACCCCTTCTTCAATTTCTAATTCAATAAATTCCTTAGAACGACTGCGGCCGAAAAGTAAAGCTAAACCAAGTGTTGCTGCTGCAGTAACTATTGTTGAACCTAAGCCTAAAACGGGATTAACCTCAACATTCTCTAAACTCTCGAAAGCCATAAATCCTACACTAGAAAGCACCAAAGGAACTACTGCAATCGCTAAAACATATCCTGCAACCCATGCAAAAGTAGACATTACAGCTAATTCTAATAATACCATTCCTTGCAATCCTTTTGATGTTGCTCCAATAACTCTATGAATTGCTATTTCTCTACGCCTTTGTTCTAATGATAATACCAAACCATAAATTAAAACAGATAGTGATAATAGTACAATTGGAATCATAATAATATAATCAAAAGCCTGAACTAATCCAAGAAAGATTTCTAAAAAAGTAATTGTTCCTCCAATAATATCAAAATAAAACAGTTCTATATTTTCTGAAGTGTAATTTTGGCTTTCTATTTGCATACCCAAATCTTCAACCCATTCTGATGCTGCATCTGTAGAAGAAGTTGGAAGAAGTGCCCTATCTATTGTTACCCCTAAATACATATGATCGTTATCAATTAGTATTTCTCGGTCAAGCTCATCTAAAGCAGTCCAGGTTGTAAAAATAGGATTAGGGGCGAGTGTTGGATTTCCAAATGACCATGGTTCATAAATTCCCATAATTGTTAAATTTGTTAAAGTCATATTCATTCTACAATATGCATATCCATTATCTCCAGAATCGATCGTTCCTTCACACTCCCAATCACTTTGAAGGGCGCCTCCAGCTTTTTTATCTATGACATATGCAAATGTTACTGAATCCAATTGATCTCCAACTTTTGCTTGTGCTTCAGAGGCTATGTTTGAAGGCAAAAAGACTCCGCTCTTGTTTTCAACTTCATCTGCTGTTGACCAATTCCCCAATCCAAAAATAATTTGCTCTCCTAAACGATCTGCAAGTTCCCCATCGAAAGCTTCGGGGCCAAGTAGTCTAATTCCTCTCATTGAGGAAATCGGGGGGCCTGCATTTTGCAATTCTGGATAATCAAATGATACGTTATCCCATAAGTCATTCGTTGATGAAGATATTGAGCGCATTTCTAATGGCTGAGCGACTACAAAATCCTCATTAAAAAATCCACCTCCATGTATTCCTTGCCTCCCTAAAATCACGGTACAATCCGTAATTTCAACATTTAATGTTAGTTCATCACAAGTTTCCATCAAAGTTGTAGTATTATTTGTCCACCCATCCGATTCATAAGTGGGTGCTTTTTTAAATTCGATTTTTGCATCAAATGGTTCTGTTTCTAAAGATTCTGCAAGGAATAATTGTGAAAGGCCCACCCCATATGCCAATACAGTTGTAATCACTAAACTGGCTAAAAATACTCCTGCAATTACTGCTAAGCCTCGTTCTCTACCTCTCCAAGCACCCAACGTAGCAATTCTAAAATTACTTGGTAAATCCCTAATCTTCCGCTTCATTCTTCCAAGGAATTTTTCATCGGTCATTCTTCTTCACCTTCCTCGACTCCCCAAGCACTTCGAATATCGGATGTTGCTGTCTTGCCTTCTTTCAACAATAGCATTCTGTCTGCCTTACTAGCTAATTCTGGATCATGTGTAACCATTAAGATTGAAATTGGATTTTCTCCCGTATGGCAAAGGTCTTTGAAAATTTGCAATACATCTTTACCAGTAGAAATATCAAGATTTCCTGTAGGTTCATCTGCTAAAAGTAATGGTCTTTCACCAGCAATTGCTCTAGCAATTGCAACTCTTTGTTGTTGCCCACCAGATAATTGTTCAGGAAGATGAGTCATCCTGTCTCCAAGTCCTACTCTAACTAGTGCTTTTTTGGCCATTTCTTCGGCTTTAGAGGTTGGCATCCCTGAAATTTCAAGTGCCATGGCAACGTTATCTAAAGCACTTAAATGCTCCAATAAATGAAAATTCTGAAAAATCCATCCTACTTTATGTCTACGTACATCTACAACAGAAGATGGGCCTTTAAGTCCATAGTTTCTTTCTTCTAACTTAATATTCCCTTTTTCTGCCGCAAGCAAACCTCCAATGATATTCAATAATGTTGATTTTCCACAACCAGAAGGTCCCATTAATGCAACTAACTCTCCTTGTTTAATTTCAAGGTCTATTCCTTTTAGAACTTCAAGGCGGTTTGAGCCTGAGCCAAAGCCCCTATGTAAGTCACGAATCTCCAGCATATTTGAACCCTAGAACGGTTATCTTTTAATCCCTTTTAACTCTTGAATATAAAAGAGCACAGGCTGGGATTTGAACCCAGGTAAGAGGATTTGCAATCCCCGACGTAACCGCTCCGACACCCGTGCTTCAACTTACTCCGGATTGCTCATAATATTTCAATTCGTTCACAATTAGATAATCAGCACCTTGAAGGGCTTAATTCGCACACCACTTATTCAAGGAGAGAAGGTATGCCGTCTTTTAACAAAAATATTGATTCTGTTGGTGTTGGTTTTGCCTCCTTTTTTACAGCTCCTCCTGAAGATGTGATACGATTTACAGTGGGGCAACCAGATTTTTCAACTCCCGCACTTATTCGAAATGCTGCTATTAAATCACTTGAGAATGGTGAAACATTCTATACGCGACAACCTGGTTCTGAAAGTCTTTGTAGCGCTGTTGCTAAATATCTAAATGAAGAATTCAATATTAATGCTGAAATGGAACGTATATTAATTGCTCCAGGATGTAAACAAACCATATTGTATGCTTTGATGGGGTTAGGGAATCCTGGTGATGAAGTTATGTTATTATCTCCTTCTTGGGCAACTTACGATGCCCAAATTAAATTACTTGGGATGAATCCTGTTCATGTTCCAGTAAAAAGAGAAAATTATCATCCTGATTTTGATAAGATGGAAGAAGCAATATCAGAAAAAACATCAATGATCTTGATTAATTCACCAAATAATCCAACTGGTGCTGTTTATACTCCTGAAGAAATTAAAAAAATAATTGATTTTGCAGAGCGTAATGATTTATGGATCTTGTCTGATGAAATCTATGCTACTATGACTTGGGTTGATTGGCCTCATGTTTCTCCCGCATCTTTACCTGGAGGATTTGAAAGGACAATTGTAATTGGAGGTTGGTCAAAATCATGGGCAATGACTGGGTGGAGATTAGGGTTTTTAACGGGACCAGAAAATGCAATGAAGGCTTTATTCAAATGTCATGCCAATGCTGCTACTCACGTCCCTACATTTCTAATGCCTGCTGCCGAAGTAGCTCTTTCTTGTAAGAAGGAAGTTGCTGAAATGACTGATGCTTTTAGAGAAAGAAGACAGAGAATAATTGAAAATTTAAAAGGAATTAAGGGATTAAGGGTACCTAACCCCGAAGGTGCTTTTTATGTTCTAATGGATATAACAGGAACTGGGATGGATGACATGACTTTTGCAAAAAGGGCATTAGATGAGGCTCGTGTTCATCTAATTCCTGGTTCATTAATGGAAAAGGGTGACGGTTTAGTGAGAATTTCTTATGCCACAAGTATTGAAAATATTGATGAGGGATGTTCTAGACTTAAAAAATGGTTAAATGAGTTATGATTGTATTATTTTACAATTTTATGACCCAATATTAATTATAATAAAGACTTGTTGCGATTTGTTATTAGCATGAGAAGATCTGGGACTTTGTTTGTTTTATTAATGGTCATATTTAGTGTTTTTAATTTAGTAAATATTGATACAGAGGAACTAAAAAATAATCCTATTTTTTTCTCGACAAATTCTGATTGTTTGGAAGTAAGTACAAGTAATACGTTATTTAAAGAGATCGGGAATGCCGACATGGATGGTTTTTGGGAACCTGGTGAAAATGCTACAATAGAATTAAATTTGGCTAATTTTTGTGAAGATGAAATCGAAAATCCAGGAGTGGATCTTAATTGGGATGAAGATATTTTAATGTGTGGAGAAAATACTTGCCATCCTCCAACTTCAACTGGAGGTGATTCTAATAATGGTGATTCCACTGGAGGAGGATCTGGTAATGGAGGGGGGTCTGGAGGAACTTATGGAAGTAGTGAAACTGGGGCAAGAAGTTCAGAAAATCAATTTAATGATTCTGCAGAATTCGAAAAAATCCAACCAAATAGAATGTTACGGGTTCATTGGGATATGCATATAGATGAGGATGCTGAAATTGATGTTTTCATCACTCTTAATGCAAAGGTAACAATCAAAAATTGTGAAAATAATGAAGATGTGGAATGCCCTACTTCTGAAATTACCTTCGATGTATTTATTGGGGTTCCTGATACTGATAATGATGGAGTAAAAGATGATCAGGATTTATGTTTAAACACACTAAATGGGGAATTTGTGAACTTGCAAGGTTGTCCAGATTCTGATAATGATGGGGTTTTTGATAATTTAGATATTTGTCCAAATGGAAATGATTTGATTGATAATGATAATGATAATGTTCCTGATGATTGTGATGATTTTATTGATGTTGATGAAGATGGCATAGTTGATTCAGAAGATTTATGTTTATTAGGTCCAGACTGGATTGATGAGGATAAAGATGGTATTGTAGATGCTTGTGATTCATTAATTGATTCGGATAATGACGGGGTTGCAGATGTTGAAGATATATGTGAAGGGCATGACGACAATTTAGATTTAGATTTAGATTCTAAACCTGATGGATGTGATTTGTTTATAGATAGTGATTTTGATAGTGTTCGGGATTCAGAGGATATATGCCCAAATGGAAATGACCTTATCGATTTTGACTTAGATAAAATACCAGACGATTGTGATGATTTGGTTGATTTTGATAATGATGGAGTTGCCGATAGCGAAGATAATTGTAAAGGTTATGATGATAATATAGATCTTGATAATGACGGTATTGCTGATGGATGTGATTTAAATATTGATTTTGATAATGATGGTATCCCTGATTCTCTCGATGTTTGCCCTAATGATTTTTCTACAATTGATTTGAATAGAGATGGTTGTCAAGATTTCGATTTATGTCTTGAAATTACGTGCGATAATTCCCTAAAAAGTGTTGATTTAGAAGCTAAAGATGAGTGGGCTGCCTCATTAACAATTAAAATTGCAACGATTAGTATCACGACCCCTACCATAATTATGGTCGGATATGTATGTAGTTCTGAAACTATAAGGTTCCCACTTAACAAACGCTGGTGGGCATTTGCGGCATTATTTCTTGGAATCAAAAGAGAAAGTGGGGAGTTTCAAAGAGGGCGGATCCTAGGGTTCTTAATTGGAAATCAAGGAGCGCATGTCGCATTAATCAAAAAAATCTTAAGTTTGAGCAATGGTCAAATGTCTCATCATTTAACTGTATTAGAAAAAGAGGGTCTTATTTGGTCTGTAAGTGATGGAAGGAAATTGAGATTTTATACACATCATATTGAAATCGATGAGTTGAAGTCATTACCAAAACCACCATTAGAAGTTATTTACGGAAGTACGCAATACTCTATTTTAAAGAAAATTGAAGAGTTCAAAGGAATGAATTCAACTCTCTCTGAATTGTCTACAAACTTAAAAAGGACTCCTTCTTTAGTAAATTATCATCTTTCGAATTTATATCTGAATAATTTCATAATTTACAAATATAAAAAATTTACAAAAATATGGGTGATTACACAAGAAGGTGAAACCGCATTAATCAATTCAGATTTAAATAAAAAATCTGATGAGGATTTAAGTTAGTTTATACAGTGTCCCGTGAGCATATTCTGCAAAATATAAATCACCATTAGGATGGAATTTCAAAGGCAAGGGGGTTGCAAGATTTTCAATCACTACTGTGATTTCCACCCCCCACCCTTGTGGATGAAAAGGATCTTCAATCAAATCGATCCTAATTATTTCTTTACCAACTGGAATTACAGTATTCCAAGAGCCGAAAACGGTAGCATACAATGTAATATTTCCACCAGGTAATGTTGAGGTTGATGGTCTTAAATCTATTCCGTTAACTGATGAATGTGGGGTATAATTCCCAATAGGGGGTATGCTTCCTAGAGGTATTGGGTTTTCTTCACTGACATTTGGCCAACCATAAAATCCTCCAATTTCCAATAAATTTATTTCTTCTGGGGGATAAGATTCTCCACTCCAATCGTGTCCATTATCTGTAAAAATATAACCAACCTCTGGAACCCAAACGCCATCAAATGAATTTCTAACTCCTGTTGCCATAATGCTGTAATTGCCAGTTTCAGGGTTTACCTCGATTAAAGTAGCACTTCTTTCATCATTTTCTTCGCAGACATTACATGTTGAGCCTGAATGCCAAAACAGAGTATTATTTGGGCCTTCAATTATTGCGTTTTGTTGATGATTCCCTGTTGCTACTCCTTCAATAATAGATTCTAAATCTCCTAAGTTCCAATCTGCTGGAGAGTCTCCACTAATTATCTGCCAAGAAATTAATTCTCCTGCTTGACTAACAAATATTTTTTGGATTTTTGTTGCTGGGTCTTCCCATAATAAAACTCCATGGGGGTTGTTTAAATTAGAAATAAGGGGAATTGGGTTTGAAAATACATCTTCAGATAATTCCAATGCCAGAATTGATTGGGTATGTGTGTCACAAACCAATAGCCATTCACTAGAAATCCAAGTTAAACAGGTGGGGTTGCCTAATCCACTAGCGACCTCTACAATTTCTATTTCTTCATCAATACTTGAGGGGTTTGGTTTGAATAAATAGGGGGATGCTTCGCGGATTATGCCAAAAAATAAAATTAAAATTATAATTAATGCACAAATTTTCATTATTTTTTTGGTTTGGATATTATCACCTCTTAAAGGGTGTAGAATAATGCGTTATTTGTTCTGAAATCCTTAGGAGTTGGTTGTATTTAGAAGTCCTATCACTTCTTGCTGGGGCTCCTGTTTTAATTTGTCCTGCATTACTTCCGACTGCTAAATCCGCAATAATTGAGTCTGATGTTTCCCCAGAACGGTGAGAAATTATTGTCTTGAATTTCGAGCCCCATGCTAATTTTAACGTTTCAAATGTTTCACTTACTGTTCCTACCTGGTTTAATTTTACCAATATTGAATTCGAAGACAACGAATCTATTCCTTTTTGTAACCTTTTAACTTGTGTAACATACAAATCATCTCCAACAATTTGGCAATTCTTTCCAATGTTTTTTGTTAATAAATTCCAAGATGCCCAATCATCTTCATCAAATGGATCCTCGATGCTCAGCAAAGGGTATTCATCGGCCCATCCACTATAAATTTCGGTCAATTCTTCTCCATGTATTTTGTTTTGATCAAAATCATATTTACCATCTGTATAAAATTCCGTAGCAGCAACATCTAATGCAATTCCTATTTCTTCGGTACTATATCCTGCACCCTCTATAGCACGTACCATATATTGTAATCCATGTTCATTTGTAGGCAAATTAGGAGCAAATCCTCCCTCGTCTCCTATTCCCGAAAGAAGCCCATCTTTCTTTAATTCTGATTTTAAGGAATGGTAACATTCTGTTCCTGCCCTAAGTGCTGATGCGTAATTGTCAAAACCATGTGGAATAACCATAAATTCCTGAATGTCAACATCGCTCGATGCATGAGCTCCGCCATTCAAAATATTCATCATTGGCACGGGTATACTTGGTTTTGTGTTCATTAGATGGCTTATATATTCCCAACAATCAATATTTTTTAATTCGGCGGATGCTTTCAAACAAGACATGCTTACTCCCAGCATAGCATTTGCGCCTAATTTTGATTTGTTATCTGTACCATCTAATTCTAACAATATATCATCTATTTCCTTTTGTGAATCTGAAGTTGATAAGTCTAAACCAATTAATGCAGCACGAATTGTTTGGTTTACATTTTCTACGGCTTTCTTTACTCCTTTACCGTTCCATTTCTTACCCCCATCTCGTAACTCTATTGCCTCATATGCTCCTGTCGATGCCCCACTAGGCACTGCAGCCCTAGATACCATAATTCCTTCCACAAAACATTCTACTTCTAGAGTAGGGTTTCCTCTACTATCAAGTATTGTTCTGGCATATAAATCGGTTAATTCCACAATTCTCGCCCCTTTCTTATGCCATGCCGCCTATAGTTTATTCACTGGTGTCCTCAATTAATGAATTGCTTTTTTCTGTTGTAAAATAATTATAAAAGAATAATATTGAAAATGCTGTGGAAATATGCCAAAGTGCATGATATTGAAATAGTGATGAAGCATTACAGTATTCTACAGTCTTATCCATTCTCCAAACAATGTTTCCTAAAATATAAGTTAGAATTCCCCCCCATAAATAAGGAGAAGGTTTTCTAATTATCTCTCTACCAGGATAATGATTTAGTGCATATGCAATTCCTAAAAATAAGATTGTTAGTATTGTTAATAAAACCCATGGAGCATTGACTGTTAATGTAAATAATGCAATTAATGGCAAAGGCGCCATAATAATTAATTTGTTTTTGGAAATATTTTTCGCCTCTAAAATTATCCATGTTCCAATATATAATGACCAGAAATAATCTCTAGTGATATGTTTTAATTTGAGATCTTTTGATCCTGTAAAACTATCTTTTCCTGAATAGTCTTCAATAATTACGAAATCTGTAATGGTCCCTATTGAATCGATAAATGCTGTGAAAATAAATATAGATGAATATAATAGAAGCAATCTACCTTCTATCCAAGAATAGCTTCTTGAAAGATTATAAAACACTGGAAATGAAATGAAAAATAACATACCTGACCAATCTAATATTCCTCCAATTGTAGTGTTTGAACCATGCATAGCAAAACTTCCAAGCCCCAAATAAATAGATCCCGTAGCATATATTATTGGCGCTATATCTTTACTTAACATCGGATTGGTGCCTTTGATTGGGAAATTATCATAATTATACAAAATATACAAACCTACTAAAACATATGCTAAACTAGATAATGAATTCATTGGCTCTTTCAAAAAACCTTCATATTTTTTCTCGCAAAATCCATCTAGCTCTTCAAAAATAATGCCGTTCCAAAAGAAGATTCCCAATATAAAATAGGTAGATAAAAAAATTGTAGTGCATATCAAGGCAATTTTAAACTCCTTTTTAGTACTAAAATTCAACATCTCTCCTTCCCCCAAAATTATTCTGATTTCTGTAGTATACAATGATAATATCCTAATGAACCGTTTTGAAATGATTCATAGACAGGGGTGCCTTTAACTCCAGCAAATGTTTCAAAACTTCTACGAATAATTCGACCAGTTCCCTTGCCTATCATCTCTTTTTTTTCTTCACTTATTTTATCAAGTGCTGCAATAACTTCTTTAGTTATTTCAGATTGTTTAATTGTTTTAAATCCCGCAGCAGAAAATACCTCCTGGGCAGTTTTCAAGCCTTTTTTGTCTCGAAAGTCTGTCCAAGCAAAATATCCTCTTGGTTTTAGTACTCGAAAAACCTCTCTACTAAATGCAGCCATATCACTATAACAATGACTTGATTCAACATTATATACTACATCGAATAAATTATCATCAAAATTCATTTTCATTGCATTCCCCTCAAAATACCTAAGATTTTCAATATGCGAAAATTTCCTACTGCACATTTTTGCTGCTTCTGGAGAATAATCTATTGCTGTTACCATTTCTGGAGAATATGTACGGGCTATCCAACTTGCTCCCCCTCCTCTACCAGATCCCACTTCCAATATTTGTTTACCTTCAATCTCTAAATCTCGTATATTCATATTATATAATTGAATAAACAATCTAGACTTCTCATCTTTTTCAATTAATTCAAGAGGTGTGCCATCAACAAACCCATAATTCATAAAATTCAGTGTTCCCCAAGCATCTCTTTTTGCTAATCTTTGATACCACCATCGCCACATCCTATCTCCTACTTTACCGGGAAATAGCTTTAGCATAATTGCAAAAATACGTGCTGGGATTCCAAGTCGCAAAATCACACCTTCCACTTAACTGAACACCCGATACTTTCTGTACGACTTATACTTGACTTTTCTCCGGAAATTAATGCATTAATTGCATCTAAAAGTTCAGAAGTTGTTGCATTCATTGGATTTTTTGGAGAGTCGTCCATTCTTCCCCGATATACTACTATTTTATTCGAATTAATTAAATAAAATTCGGGTGTTCTTTCGGCACCCCATTCTTTTGCTACTTCTTGATCTTCGTCATGAAGGTAAGGGTAAGGCATCCCTCTACTTGCTCTTTTTTGCATTGCTTCGAAAGAGTCGTCTGGATAATTTATTGCGTCATTAGAATTTATTCCTACAAATCCAAGTTTCTTTTCTGAAGCAACCTTTGCAATGTTATTTATTCTCTCTATTGAACCTACAACATAAGGGCAGTGATTGCATTCAAATAATACAATAGCACCATTTTCATCCATAATTTCATCGAGAGAAATTATAAGATTATTATTAGTAATATTTGCATTTTTTAATTCGAAATTAAATGATTTGTCCCCTGGTTCAAGTCCACCCATACCCTTCCGAAAAATCACTTACGGATATTAATTGCGTTCTCAAGATTATTTTGTAGTTGCTGTAATTTGCATTTCACAATGACTTAATCTTTGTCTTGCCACATCATGATTTGAGTCTATGTCTAGTACATCCCTCCACAAGGGTGCTGCCATCTTCCATCTTCCTGCAGAGTGGTGTATTGATGCCAAATGTAATCGAGCATCTATGTGCTTTGGATCAACTTTTATTGTGGTTTCAAAGTCTTGAATCGCTGCATCTTCTTCGGTCCATTCAAGATATAATAGCCCTCTATTATGCCACGCAGGCGCAAATTCAGGGTCCAATCTTATTGCCTTGTTGAGTGGTGCTTCTGCCTGTTCTGGATTTCCTAATGAAATATTGCAAGATGCCAATTGGGTTAATGCGTGAGGATGGTTTCCATTAACCTCTAAAATTCCAGTCCATAATTCCTTTGCTGATGCCCAGTCTGCAATTAACATCTTTACATCTGCCATTCTACATTTTGCTAATGTTAAATCTGGAGCTTGTTCTAATAAAATACTACAATCATCCATTGCACTATCATGTAATCCCAATGCTAAACTTGTAGCAATTCGGTTTAGTCTTGCTCTAACATGTAAGGGATCATGCCTTTCTAAAACATCATCAAAATGGTTTCTTGCTGCAATAAAGTTGCCATTCATACAAGCCAAATTACCTTTTAAATATGCAATTAATGGACTATCCTCTAATCCAATTGCTGCGGCTTCTATCAATCTATTTGCTTCTACTAAATCCCCTACATCCAATGCCAATAATGCAGATTCTGCATCTACTATCGATTCACCATCAAGTAGTCTCGATGCTCTATCAAGTGCTTCTCCCGCAATTTCAAAATTCTTCAACAATCTTTCACAACGAGCTATGCCTAACCAAGCAATTCCTGATTCTCGGTTCAGGTCTATTGCCATTTCAAACGAATTCTTAGCTATCGTAATATGAAGTTCGTCTGTTTCTCCAGTTCCATCTCTTTTCATGTCCGCGTATAATAATTGTATTCTTGCCCTCGCAAGATGTGTTTCGGATGTTTGAATTGGAGCCATATTTAGTAATTTTTCAGCATTGAATAAATCTCCGCTTTGACGAAGTAAATCTGCAATGTGTGCTCTTAATTCATCGTTGTTTGGATCTGTATCAAGTGCTTCTTGTAATGTCTCACTAGCACTTATTTCTCCTTCTTCAAGTGCGACTAAGTTTGCTTTGAGTAGTATCAGTTCAGTTCCTCCTGCATTAAGGGCAACTGCGTGCCTAGCCGCCCTAAGTGCATCTTCCTGTTGTAATGGATGTTCTGCCAGCAATTTTGCTTTAAGTGCCCAAGCATTACCATATTGCCTATTAGAATTAATAGCTTCTTCAACAGAAATTAATGCATCGTCAAATTCTGAGAGTTGGACATGCATTTCTGCTTTTAGTAACCAATCTTCAGACCTATGTGGTTCTGCTTCGAGTGCTTTTTCTAATCTTTCAATTGCATCTTGTGGTGAACCTGAACGACTTCTTAGCCCCGAAAGTAAACTTTGATCTGCAGGGGTGTCTTCTCCCATTGCCTCTAAACGAAGTACATCTCTTTCTGCTCTTTCTTCATCGACTCCGCTTTGAACTACAAGTGATGCATGTGATCTCAACAAATTAGAATTATCGGGATCGTGTTCAATCATTTTTTCAATCCAATCTAATTGTAATTCGATATTGCCATCTTGTTTTGCTAAATGTGTTAAAGAGCTTAAACTCGCTGTGTGCCCAGGACTTTTTTCTATTGCGGCCTGAAAACTCGAACTCGCCCAATCTAAATGGCCACATCGATAAAGTAATTCTCCAAACTTTGCATATTCAATTGTGTTAAATCCCAATGACTTTGCATCAATATTCATTTTATTTAATAATGAAAATAATCTATCTGTTAAATTAAGTGTGCCTGGGGGTATCTTTTGGGGTTCTTTGCATAAATCTCCTTCCAATTCCACACTTTTTAGTAGCATTCTAATTCCAGAATGTAATTCTTTTGCTGTTACTGCAGCTGTATCTGAATCACTTAAACCTGCATTAATTTGTGATTCTATTTTCTTTAAAACAGTGTGAATTGCGATAGTTCCTTGGTTTTCAGGATTACTTTGTAATAATGCTTCAGAAGATAGGTTCATCAATCCTATGGAAGTTTCCATTCTTGAAAGACCTGAACGCATTTCTGCCCTGTCCGCTGCAAGGTCTATTTGCAACAACCGAATTCGTGTTTCATTACGCAACATCCACCAAATTACTGTACCAGATAATGTGCTCAATAACAAAATTAAAGTCAATAAGAGATAATCCATCAGGACCTAGCGGCATTATTGGGGTTTTATGGTCTGCGGCTCAAAAGCATGTTTTGGTGCCTATTTTGGTACCAAATTAAAAAATGCGGTTAAGATTATTTAATTTTGATTTTTTTTATTAACTATAAGAGAATAGAATTAAACAAATTAATCTGTCAGAAAAAATTATGCAATTCTAAAATAATCAATTAAATGATGCTGTATTATAAAATTTAACCGTGAATTCTAATTAGTGTCTGGTATTGACATATGACGTCAGTTAAGAGGAGCATTGTTTCAATGGATGAAATTATTAATTCGGAACCATGGTGGCAAAGTCGCATAAATGAAATAAAATCCGATGGTTTTGAAACTGATAGTCTAATAAATAAATTAAATCAAAATTCAAGTCAGGCTAGTGTAATTTTAGAACAATATGAAAAGAAATTAATTCTTGTGAAAAGTTTGAAAAATGATATTTCTGAATTGCCTAACCTCCTTGAAATTGAAAGAGGGCAATTGTTGAAAAGGTTGAAGAATTTAGATGAGATATTTTTAATTCAGGAGGATTTAAATTCGTTACTTTCTACTTTTTTCCCGTGGAGGAATAGTGCAAAAAGAAATAAAATATTATGGGATTCTGCTGGAAGGGGGGCCACTTTAGAAAAAATTGTTAGGAGATTGGATAATCTCGATGCAAGTATGAATTCTCAAATTTTAAATCTCATACCTCTTTTTGAAACCCCTGAGAATTATAATGAATTTCTAAAGAAAATAAATAACCTCGAAGTACGACAAAGTGAAAGGGTTGCCACGCTTGATAGTATGGCATTATTGTTGTCTCAAAAAGGGTTTGGCATTAAAGGATTTAACGAGATGAGTTTAGAAGAAAGGTTTGATTCCATTGAAGAATTACAGACTTTGGATGAAAAACATATGAAACTTGAAAGAAGGATTAATCGCACTATTGGGCGGTTTGATTCTGAAGCTGCAACAAATTTCAATCAACAAAGGTTATTGCTTACAAAAACAAGATCTACGGATGAATTTGAAAGTTTGGTCGAAAGAGTGAAAAATAGTGAAAATAATTATTTGACACGCTTAGAAAATATAAATAATCAATTTTCATTATGGATAAAGGACGGGTTTGAATTGAATGTTCATGTACCTATTTTAGCAGATGAATTGCTAGATAAAGAGGAGAAAGTAACTAATATTTCTCAAAATATAAAAGAATATAAACAAATTTGGGAACGCTTGATATTTCAATATAATATCTGGCCTGAAGAAGAGGCGGTTACCCATATTGAATATGGTATTATTTCAGAAAAAAATGATATTGAAGTTATCGTTATTGAATTAGAAAGAAGAAGTGACTTGATTGCTGAAGAAGTTCGAGTTATGATTACAAAATGGAAAAATAAAGATTTTGAACTAAAAGAAATTGAGGATTTAAATTTGATTAACCCAAGATTAGCAAAAAATAAAATTGAAGAGAGTGCTTTAATTTTCGAGGAATTAATTGAGGCGAAGTTTCGTTTAAATTCGCTTGATTTAAGTTTTATTGGGGAAAAGAAAAGGGAAGAATGGAATAAAAAATTAATAAATTTAATTCCAAGTCCTTCTCTATTAAACAACTTATTAGAATGGGTGTCTATTATCGAAAAGCGTAATCAAAGGCACCGGAAAATGCTAGAGAGTGAATGGATGAAAAATGAAAATAATTCTGATATCGAAACTTCTACATTAACATTGATTGAATTTGAAAACCTGATTCGGAAAATTGATTCTGATGAAACTATTAAATTAAGTAAATTTAATTCGAAAAATAGTCTTAAGGACCGTTTATTGATTGAAATAGAATTGTGGATTGAAAACTTAAAAAGTGTGGGTTGGAATGTTGAATCTTTAGAAATAATGATTGTGCAACACCCCAATAAAATTTTAGAAGCAAAGCATGAAATTACAACACAAATAAAAAATTACGATGGACTGATTAGAAGATTAGAGCATCTCCCGTGGGGAAGGAACGTAAGTCTTGCAAAAAAAATAATAGAGGATTTGAAGAAGCCTGAATTATTAAAAACAATCCATGACTTAATTCCCCAATATATGCAAAATTTAGCAACGTCACCCTCCCAAAATGAAATGAAGGGTTTTGACTTTGCTCCTTGGCATCCCAACAATAATATTACTTCTACAATTAAGCCAAAAGAAATTCCAGATGCTGAAGTAATAATTAGTGATCCTATTTCTTCTATTGACGGCGGAAGAATTGATACTTTAGAAAAAATTTTCATAGAGGAGGGGGAGAAGCCCCAAGATTACTCCAATATTCCGAGTTATAATTTAGAAACTCCACATAACCAATCAAACTTAGAACATTATAAAGAAAAGAAATTAGAACCAGAATTAAAAGAAATTAAAACTATTGAATATCAACCTGACGTTAAAGAATGGGAAAAATATACTAATTCTCTAATTAATATTCTTTCTAAATTAGGAATTATAGTAAATTATGAATTGATATCAATGGATTTAAAATCTTTATCAACTATACGAAAAGATTTGGCAAAACATGTAGGAATTACTCCTCGTGATTCTCGTGTCGATCGTTTATTACGTATTCTTTTACGGGTAATTCCTATTAATTTGCCAGATGGGTTGTCTCTTTTGTCTTTATCGGAAACTGTTGAAAAATTATCTTTTTGTGCTAATAAATTAAATGATTGGACAGGAAAAAGACTAGAAAGAAGAAATAATACTTCTTCAGGTAAGTTACTCACAGATTCTAAAATATTAGGGCTTGAATTATTAAAAATACCTAGCCCTGGATTTGCTATACCGCTAACTAGTGATGATTATGACTTGCCTTCGATAAATGAGTTTAATGAATTGAAAAAAGCAGTAAATAAGCTTGAAAAAAGTGTTTTATTACTTTAAAACATCAAGTAATTCATTTTTATCTTCTTCTGAAACTGCCTCTAATTCGTTAATTTCAGGAGGGGTTGGGATATCTGAAAAGTCTACTGGAGGTGGTGCAGGAATCTCTGAAAAATCGGAAGCGGG
>PAAW01000010.1 GCA_002699515.1 Methanobacteriota archaeon | reverse complement strand
TACAACTAGTTCTTCATCACTTGAATTAAATTTCTCTAAACCAAGTTTATCTGCCCACATCTCATTATTGTGTTTATCGTAGCTTGAGTAATAGAAATTTAAGGCTTCGTATAACCTTTCTTCATCTTCCATTAAAGGGCTTATAGATTCCAACAAACGTGCATAATTCCAAGCCCCAATTTGTGCTTGATGACCAAATCGATATCTTTTACTTCCTGCATCAGTTGTGTTTGGTGTCCAACCTGGATCGAAATCTTCTAACCACCCATAAGGGCCGTAATCGATAGTTAATCCATGGATAGACATATTGTCAGTATTCATCACACCATGAACAAATCCAACTCGCATCCAATGAGCAATCATTAATGCAGTTTCATCCGCTATTATTTTCAACCATTCTATTAATCCCTCATCATTTTTTGTACTGCAATTAGGAAAATGGTGTTTTACTGTATAATCAATAAGTGTTTGAAGTGCTTCATAATCTCTTGTCATAGTGTGGATTTGAAAACTTCCAAAACGAATAAAACTCTGAGCCACCCTACAAACGATAGCACCAGGCTCTGGTGCTTGTCTACCATCATACATAATGTCACGAATTACTTCTTCTCCTGTTGTCACCATGGATAATGCACGAGTTGTTGGAATACCAAGATGATGCATAGCTTCACTACAGAGAAACTCACGAATGGAGGAACGAAGTACTGCTTTCCCATCGGCAAATCTTGAATAAGGAGTAACTCCTGAACCTTTGAGTTGTAATTCCAATATATTTGCACCAGTATCTACTTCACCTAATGTAATCGCTCTACCATCTCCAAGTTGACCTGCCCAATTACCAAATTGGTGGCCTCCGTATCTTTGTGCATAAGGATCCATTCCCTCAGTTATTTTTTTGCCCCCGAGAAATTCATCATCTCCTTTATCGAGTCCTAGTTCATCAGCCATATCATTTGACCATAGTCTAAGAATTGGGTTGGGAGTAGGAGTTGGATTTACTCTAGACCAACATACACCAGGTGCTTGTCTAGGCATACCACCAATTATCTCATCTCCTGGTGTTTCGTCAAGATATCGACTCAACCAGTCTAGTGAACTCAAAGTCTTCTTTCCCACATACCTCTGTCATATTCAAACCTATTGAACTTGGTTGTAGTTTGCTAAAGAAATATTGGAGACTGGAGGTACGGACCAAATCCCTACTACAAACAATCATAACTACTGCACATATGCTAAAATCTCTTTAGGAGACAAAAAAGCGGCTCAAGCACTTCTATAATTCATCTCTATTACAAGGGATTATGATCTTTTTGAACTATTTATTAATTTTCAAGATTTGAATATACATTTGATATAATTTAAACATATTTGAAGGTAATTTATTAACCATTACTTTTCGGGTTGGAACATGAACCTAAACCCTAAAAATTATGACTTCGGAGACGCCTCAAATTATTTCTTTGCAACAACTATCACTTGTGATAATGAAGAAGCACGTAAAATGTACGCACTTGCCTTTGGTCACATGCTTAATTACAATCATGAAGAAGCGATTGCATGTTTTAGTAAATGTGCTGAGCTAGATCCAAATTGTGCAATGGCATATTGGGGAATTGCGTATTGTGTATCCTCAAATTATAATTGGAGCCCAGGACTAGGTTCAGGACATGATTACATTCAAACAGCAATAACTCTGAAAGAAGGCTGTTCTGAATTAGAAAAAGACCTGATCGATGCACTGGCACAACGCCACTCTGCTGAAGCACGTGATGCGGCAGATCCATCAGTGCTAAACATGGGAAATAGTCCAGAATTAAATGTCGCTTTCGCAAATGCAATGGCACCACTTTACAAAAAATATCGAGGAAACCTAGATGTCACTGCAGTATATGTTGAGGCCCTTATGAATCTAAAAGCCTGGCAACTATGGGATAAGAATACTACTACAGGAGAAATAACTCCTGCAGATGATAATACATTACTCCTAGTCAAGGTTATGGAAGAAGCTTTTGAGACTGTTGAAGGAGCAAAAGAGCACATTGCACTATGTCATTTGTATTGTCACGCATTGGAATTATCTCCATTCCCAGAACGCGCATTACCCGCAGCTGATGTTCTAAGGACAGCAATGCCAGGATTAGGGCACCTAGTTCACATGCCATCTCACATCGATGCTTGGGTAGGGCAATGGAAAGAAGCAGTAGAGTGCAATATTGCAGCTGTAAAGGCAGACGACCGTTATGTTGAATTAACTGGAAACGAATCTCAATTCTATAAATTCTATCGAATGCACAATCATCACTTCATTGTTTGGTGTGCTATGTTTGAAGGCCAATATGAAATTGCTTTGAAATACGCTAGAAAAGCTGTGGCTACATTGCCAGCAGGTGATGAAAACCATGGAGTAAACTTCATGCTAGCTGGCATAATCCCAATGGGAGCAATATTCCTAGAATCATATGTTACTATGCCTTGGCACGTTATGATTAGATTTGGCAAGTGGGACGAGATTCTTTCTGAACCAATGTACTCCGATAAGGACGTATTTCCTGCAACTATTGCTACACAACACTATGCTAGAGGTGTTGCATATGCATCCAAGGGAATGGTCCCTGAAGCAGAAGCAGAGCAGATCTTATTCAATCAAGCACTTGAAAACCCAGCCCTTGCAGGTCGAGTATTACATAATAACTTGATGTATCAAGATCCAAGTGAAGGACCATGTATCCTTCTAGTTAACGCTGCCGTATTAGATGGAGAAATTGAATACAGAAAGCAATTCCTAGCCAAAGCAAGAGGCGAATCAGCAGATTTCTCTACTGCCTTTGACCACCTACGTCGCGGTGTAGAACTTTCGCTTAATCTAGCATATAACGAACCGTGGGGACAAATGCAACCAGTACGTCATATCCTTGGGGCATTATTACATGAACAAGGAGAAATTGAAGAAGCAGAAGCAGTCTATCGCGCAGATATCAAACTATGGAAAGATAACATGTGGGGTCTACTTGGTCTCAAACTTTGTCTTGAAGCACGCGGAGACGCACCAGATGAACTCGCTGAAGTTACAGCACTATTCAATGAGAGAAGCTCTCGCGCAGATATCAAACCAGCAAAGACGTGCTTCTGTGCACAGAACAGTATCGAAAAGAATTGCTGCGATTAAAATAACTAGTCAATAACCGTACGGACGCTATGAAGAAAATGGTGGACGCTGGGGGATTTGAACCCCCGGCCGCTTGGTTGCAAACCAAGCGCTCTTCCAAGCTGAGCTAAGCGCCCTTGAACACTCGGACAACTTCGCCTTCTTTACACATTACCCTTACAGATCTAATTTTCTGTGGCTTCACCTACTTGTTTTAATGCTAATTTTAGTACCTTTAATAATCCTCGAAGTGTTACTTCACTAATATCTGCAACCTTACAAATTTCTGCTTGCGTTCTTGGGTTACCTCTAATTTTTGCAGCATTGTAAAGTAATGCTCCAGCGACACCAGATGGTTTCTTTCCTTGCCAATAATCTAATATTTTGATTTTAGACCAAATATAATTAGCTTCTTCTAAAACTGCAGGAGGCAATTGTAAATTACTTTGATAAAGAGCAAGATATTCTTCTGGCCCTGTAATATGGTGTAATCCAAGCATTCTTGTAGCATACCTAATTATACGTTTCAATTCTTTTTCCTTTATTTCAAATGATTCTGAAAGTTCTGAGATTGATCGTGGCAATTTAGCTTCACGGGCTGCTAAATATACACAAGCCGCGGCAACCCCTGCAATACTTCTTCCAACAACCAATCCTTTTTCCTCAACTTTACGATAATAGAATGCTGCATCTTCAACCAACCTACCGTTTAATCCACTATTATCTCGAATTAATTTAGTTGCTTTAGTTAAATTTCTTATTTTACTATCTCTTGTTTTGGAACGTTGGTCAATTATAGCTCTTCTTCTCCAATCTCTCCTATTTTTACCTGAGATGCCATGTCTACTTGCACTAGATGAAAGTAGATCTTTAGTATCTATTGCTGTGTTTAATCCTTTATCTGCTAATAAATATGTACTAGGTGCTCCAACTCTGGATTTATCTTGACCATCTGAATAGTTTGTCCACTCTGGGCCTTCATCAATTACATTATTTTCGACAACAGAACCACAACTATCACAAAATACCTCTCCTCTATTATTATCTAAACTCCAATTAATATCTCCACATTCAATACAAGGTTTAGTTTGCCCAATTGTTTTTCTCTCTATAATATTTAATCTATTTTTCTTATTTTTTTCCATTTTATTCCCTCCTGTATTCGCTACCTAATCACTAGTTAACCTTAGGTTAATTAGTACACTACCGAGGTATTTAAACCCGTCGCTCTTATGTTTCAAAAAATATCTAAGCGGTATGCTTAATGTGCTGTTTTCTATGGAAGGTATATTCACATGTCTACTACTGTAATCTTAGGCGCCCAATGGGGAGATGAAGGGAAAGGAAAATTAGTTGATGTTCTTGCGGGAAATTGTGATTGGGTGGCACGTTTTCAAGGCGGCAATAATGCGGGTCACACAGTTGTAATTGGTGATCGTACTATCAAATTACATTTACTTCCTAGTGGTATTACTAGGACCTCATGTCAATTGATATTAGGCGACGGAATGGTAATTGACCCATGGGTTCTAGATCAAGAACTAGAACGATGGAAAGATGAAACGGGAGAAGAGCCTGATAAAAATAGGTTATTTATTTCAGACCGTGCACATATAATACTAAAATTTCATAGATTAGTAGATGGACTTGATAAAAAAATAGGGACTACTGGGAGAGGAATAGGCCCTACATATTCCGATAAAATTAATCGAGTAGGCTTAAGATTTGCAGATATCAAACATATAATCAACGATACAGAGTGGATATCGGAAATGACTTCTTTGTATAATAGAATATTAACATCCTTAGGAATTAATGAAATGATTTCAGAAACGGAATTAAGAACTGACCTTGAATGGATAAATAATCGATTTGGCCATACTATCAAAAATACAGGTTTAATGTTAGATAATGCACTAAAGATGAAGGAAAATGTCTTACTTGAAGGAGCACAAGGCTGTTTATTAGATATTGATCAAGGAACATACCCTTACGTGACTTCTTCCGTAACAAGCCGTGCTAATGCTACTCATGGAGTTGGGATTCATCCAGGCCATATTGAGGAGGTTATTGGAATTGTGAAAGCGTACACTACTAGAGTTGGACATGGACCATTTCCTTGTGAGTTAAAAGATGACGTAGGAGATTACTTAACTGAGAAAGGACATGAATTTGGAACCACTACAGGAAGAAGAAGAAGATGTGGATGGCTAGACATTGTAGTTCTGAAACATTCACATCGAGTTAATGGATTCACATCTTTGGCTATAACAAAATTAGATGTTCTGGGAGGTCTTGAAACATTGAAAGTATGTGTAGGGTATAAAGCAAATGGAATAGAATACCACAACCTACCTGCAAGTATTACTGATTTAGAAAATGCAGAACCAATATATGTAGAAATGCCTGGATTCCCAGGATTAACAGATCAAGAATGGTTGAACTTAGCAATAAAAGCAAATAAGGAAAAATTAGGATTAAGTGCTTTGCCAACTAATGCACAGAAATATATTCAACAAATTGAAAAAATGTTAGATGTGCCAATACATAGTATTGGAGTTGGACCTGATAGGGACGCTACGATTCATATTTTTCAATAAAAAAGGGTTAACTAATTACTGTGTTCTACTTGCGAAGCAACATGGGATTCAAAGCACGTGCCAGAAAATCTAAGTCTAAAGAAGAAAATAGGAAAAAAGATGATGAATCATCTAAACCTGAAAATGAAGTTCCTTGTGCAATAAAAAGTTGTAATAACTTTGCAGATAAACATCTTGGAGGAAGAAGTTTAGGAAGAAATAAGGTTTTAGAAGTATGGAATAAAAGTGACTTTGAGGAAGTAAAGGGCAGAGTAAGAATGTGTAAAAAGTGTTACAGGATACTTAAAAAAGAAACAAAAGACTCCAAAGAATGGGTTTAATCCCAATTTTTAGGAGAAATATAAGTTACTGTTTGTGTAGGTTTTTCCCATAATTCAGATTGAGATTCTATCTCTAATTCAATACATTTATCAAAAAAATCTCGGTGACTTTCTAAAGTGGATTTTATTATTTTTTGTCCTGTAATCTGTTCCCCAAAACCAGTAATTAATATCTCTAAATCTAAATCTAGGATTAATTCAATACTGTCAGCTAAATCTGGCAAACATCCAGTAGGTAAATCCCACCTTGACAGTAATTTTTGACTAGGAATTGTTGAACCTGCTACTAATAAATTATGTGATTCAACATAAAACCCCATCGAATCAATTGAATGACCTGGAAGATGAATTGCTTCAAGTTCGATTTTTCCAATTCCTAATTTATATCCATCATGTATTTCATGTGCATCTGTACTAGGCATATCTGAATTAAATCTAGAAGCCCATGTTGAAAAATGATCTCCTCCTGCCAAACAATTAACTGCAGACTTATGAATAAAGATCTCAGCATCAAAAGAAGAAGATAAAAAAGAAGCCGCACCACAATGATTGAATCTTCTTGATGTTAAAAAAATACTAGAAATTTCTGTCTTTACAGGCAATTGGCCTCTTATACGTTCTTCAACAAGTAATTGATACCAACTAGTACCACAATCAATTAAACAAGCATCTTTAGAATCACTAATCAATACCGAATTAGAATCATGATGTATTCCTGGTAATCTAATAGCCCTCATGACATTCATACCTTCGAAGATTAGGAGGATTATTTCTCTAATGGTATAATTGTACCTTAAATGCCGTTATATACACGAAGTGTTTCGGAGCGGTATGGCTCGATTTCCAGAGGCTGAAGCAAGACTTCTTGATGTGCGAATTTGCATGAAATGTAATGCAAGAAATGCTCTCAAAGCCGTAAAGTGTAGAAAATGTGGGTATAAAGGCCTTAGATTAAAGAATAAAGAAACTAAAGGTGCTTGATTTAATCTAATTTTATAGTTGCTGAAGCATTTTTTCTAATTCAGCATTAATCATCATAATAAGTGGTTGAAATTCAGGAGGAATATTTGGATCTGCAAATAACTCTTCTAATCTGCTTTGTGTCATGGCAATCCTTACATCCATCTGTTTACTAGTATTTAGCAACCATAATTCTATTGAATCACGTGCACCTTTTCGAATATTCCTTGGTACTTTTGGATCATCTAATTGTGTTATTACTGTAGCAACTTGTTGTAATCTTGTCTCTATTTCGCTCATTCAAACACTCCCTCGACATGGCCGCCTTCAGTTGTGTATAGGGTGTGTCATTTAAGTCAATTGCCAAATGCCACTGCATGGTTGCAGATGCGTCACTCGCAATTCTTGGATGGACGCGAGTAGCAATATTGATTGGTTGTTTTGCAGGTGCTGCGCATTTAGACAATAAACAACGTAGTGTACCAAACAGTTACTGGAAAGTGTGGATTAAATCTGCTGTTTTACTTTGGTTATTAGAAATAGCAATTAGAACTGATGATTGGATTACATATTGCACAATGGCAGCTGTATTAGCATATGGAAGCACCTCACTTATCGGAACTCCCACGATTACTGACTTAAAACGCGGTAGTTGGGTTGATTGGAGTGTATTATTATGGTATTGTATTGGAATGTATGGAGTTATTTATGGAATAATGGAATACGTGCCTATGGATGATTTTATATCAATACTTTCATTTAGCGAAAATTCTAAGAAAGGTATTTGGTTACAAACAATTCTTGTAATTCCGATTATGTTTTTCATAAAAATGGCTTGGAGATTAAGGTTATTACATGGAGGTGCTGATGCTAAAGCACTATTATTGGTTGCAGTTTTAATTCCTAGTTGGATTACATTTACACCAGTTAATGGGAGTACATTTATGCCTCCCGTATTTGCCCTTCTAGTATGGGGAGGATTGGGATTCTTCTTATTGCCAATTTCACTAATCATTCACAACATAGTAGATGGGAATGTAAAAACATTTGAAGATATTTCAATGATTTGGCATGCTACAAGAATGCCTCTTGATGAAATCTCAGATAACTTTGTTTGGCTACTTGATGAAGTAGTTATTTCTCCAGACGGTGAACCAAATATTGTATCATCATTAACTCCGCCAAAAAAGACGCCCTCAAGACAAGAATTAATGATTAAAATTGAAGAATTAAGATTAATGGAAGTTGAAGATGCATGGGTTACAAAAAAATATCCATTATTAAGTTATATTTTCCCTGGTACGATCCTCTTACTATTTTTTGGCGATCCAATCTGGTGGATTTTACATATAGCAGGCCTTACTTAATTATCTGAAATTATTTTTTCTGGTTTAATTAATTTTAATTTTAATTGCATTAATGCACCAATCAACATTAAAATGCCACAAATGTGGAATACTGTATGATATGTCCAAACTCCTTCTCCATCTACTGTAGCTTCCCAAACAAAGGCTGCAAGTAGAGGACCTATCACTCTTGAAAGTGCACCAATTCCTTCTTGAGACCCCATAATAAGTCCTAAATCCATTCTAGATTCTCTAGCCTCTAATGTAAGAAGAGTACTTTGCGTTGGCTGGAATAAACCATTTCCTACTGCAATAAATGTCATTACAAGTAGCCCAATTACCAGAGGTGTAGGATTTAGATAAGGTATCCATGTAAGTCCAATACCTGTTGTAATTATTCCAATAAACATTAATTTTTTATTACCATATTTTTTGGATAAAGGCCTTATCAATCCGCCTTGTACAATCACTCCAATTAAACCCACATAAGCAAATAAATAACCATTCATCCTAGCATCATATCCTAAACCCCCCCGTCCTATTTCCATTCCAGTAAATAATATGAAAGTAGCATGCATCATTGTAAAGGACAATAAAAAGATCGCATTAACTAAGATTAATAATCTTACACTAGGCGCTAAATCTTTAATTCCTACAAGGTTTTTTATGATTTTCTTAACTGTATCTAATGGAGATTCTATTTGATTGTCTCTCTTATTTTTGGGAAGGCTTTCTGGCAATCTGAATATTGCTAAAATTAAAGAAATTGCTGATAAGACACTAGAAAAGATACATGGCAATAAATATGGATGTTGACGCCAAAAATCAGTGTCGAAAAACCCACCTATTACATTGGCGGGATCAGAAAGTAATCCACCGATAAATGGACCTATCATAAATCCTAAACCAAATGCTGCTCCAATTAATCCCATTCTACCTGCTAACTGCTCAGGTGTGCTAATATCTCCAATATATGCCCTACTTACGGCAATATTTGCATTTCCAACCCCTGCTAAAAATCGTACCACTAAAGCAAACCATAAACTCTCAGAAAGACCAAATGCAAATAGAAAGATGGTGTTAGAAATTAATCCAATAATTATTATCTTTCTTCTACCCAACTTATCTGAAAGTGAGCCGAGTATTGGTGTAAATAAAAACTGACCAAATGTATATGCTGCTAATGTAATTCCTACCCATCTATCTCTTACTCCTAAATCAACAACTCCTCCATTTTCTGCTAAATCTTGTATAAAATATGTCAAAAAAGGAATTACTAAAGTAAAACCTATCATATCAATTAATACTACTAGGAATAATACCAACAAGGGTGATTTGGCATTCTTATCCAACCAACCCACCATTTAAATTTAAGAAATTAAGAGGGCAGTGTTTTAGGTTCTGGTGTTAATTTATCAACTACATCACCTAATCTTTTCACTAATCCACTCTTCTTTTCATTCTTGATTAAAGATAATTCCATTACTTCATCAAGTGAACTTACAGCAATGACCTCAACTTTATCTTTCCACATATCATCAATCATTACATCTTGTAAATTTGTGTGTGGAATAATGATTCTTTTAATTCCGCTTTTTGCAGCTGCTTCAATTTTTGCAGTTACACCACCAATAGGCAACACTTCTCCCCTTACTGAAAGACTTCCCGTCATTGCTAAGTTTTGATCTATAGGTATTTCCTCAAGAGCACTAATAATTGCTGTTGCAATTGTAATACTAGCACTATCTCCATCTACTCCATGAGTATCTACAAATTGGATATGGATGTCATAATCTGAAATATTTTTCCCAGTTAATTTCTTTATCACTGCTGAAACGTTTGTAACCGATTCTTTTGCTAAATCAGACAATCCTCCTGTAGCAAATACCTTTCCTCCTGAACTTTGTGCTGGAGTTACAAGTGCTTCTACAGGCAGCATTATTCCACTATAGTCTGATAATCCTGAATTAGCACCTAATACTGCTAAACCGTTTACTCTTCCTACTCTTTCACCTCTGTTAACTAAGAGTGAATATTCTTGGCGTTTTTCAATCATACGGTCTGCAACTTGTTGCTCTAATGGTCTTGCAATTTTACGTGCACCTAAAACATGTCTTGCGGACGTAAACTCAGCACCTTCTTCAAATGCTAGATCTCCAGAAATCCGTACTAAACCTCCAAGTTCACGTAAACGTAATGATAATTTTCCTCTACGTCCTGCTCTTCTTTGTGCTTCTCTTAGAATTAAAGCCACTGCAGATTTATCAAAGTGTGGTATACTCTTTGCTGTCGCTTCGTCTCTTGTAATTTCTTGAGCAATAAATCTGATCAATCTTCTCCTATTTTTCGCTGTATCTGGCATATCTGTATTCACATACACTTCATATCCATATCCTCTGATTCTACTTCTTAGTGCAGGGTGCATTCCTTGAATTGCATCTAAATTCCCTGCAGCAATAAGTACGAAATCACATGGAACTGGTTCAGATTTTGTTAATGCTCCACTAGATCTCTCTGATCTCCCACTTATTGGAAATGCTCTTTCTTGCATTGCAGTTAGTAAAGCCTGTTGTTCTTCTAACCTTAGTAAATTAATTTCGTCAATAAATAAGATTCCACCATGAGCTTTGTGGATTGCTCCAGCCTCTACTCTCTCATGTGCTGGAGTTTCCATACCACCAGATTGGAAAGGATCATGCCTTACATCACCAAGAAGAGCTCCTGCCAATGTTGCAGTAGCATCTATGAAAGGTGGTTTGTCATCATGTAAATGTTTCACAAGTATTTTTGGGATTCTTGCTTCGCTTCCTGAAGTTAAACGGCTTCTGATGAACATATATCCAAATGCCAGTAATAACATTCCAAAAATTAAAGTTATAATTTGACCACTTTGTATTGCAGCAATTGCAAGAATAAAGCCAATTAATACAACAGCAATCAATAATGTGCGATTAGTCTTCTCTTGTTGTATCTTAATTTGTTGTTTTTGTGATTTTACAATTCTATCTGCTCTACCTGCAGGAGTTGTCCTAACTCTTGGCTCATTATCGTCATCTTCATTTGGATAACAAAGTAAATCCTCTAATTCATCATCTGGCAATAATTCAACCATTGATTTAGCAAGCATAGATTTACCAGTACCAGGATCACCAATCATAATTACATGTCTTCTTTGCTTTGCTGCTTTCTTAATCACGATAGCTGCATCTTCTTGACCAATTACTTGATCAACCATTTTATCAGGAATTGGGACGTCTTTTGTTGTTTCAAAATCAACATTTTTAATCCAATCCTCAACTGAATCATCTATCAGGATAGATTCTTTGTCTTCTGACTCTGAAATTAGATCATTCTCAGTCATTACTTCACTCCCATCAATGAGTTTTTTTTTATAATTTACCATCTAGGTAATTCTGACCATAATGTCTCCATTGTTCCATTGTCCAACCTGCAGGTAACCCTGTAGGAGGCAATGGTGGACCTGATGGAATTACCGCTTGTGTTTGCTGATACATTGTTTGTTGAAATACTGGTGCTGCTCCGCCATATGCAGAATTCGCCAAAGTATCTAATTGAGGCATATCAAAATTCCATTCAGGCTCAGAATCTCTTCCTTTGACGAATAATAACATTACTAATACAACAATCAATAACGTAATAAATCCGCCAAGTCCCAAAGTCATCATATCAACTCCAAATAATGATGCTTCAGTTACTTTACCTTCAACAGTATTGCAATTTGAGGTAGATTTTAAACATTCAAGTCTTGTTCTCTCATCAATTAATTCTTCTTTATCTTCTTGATATTGTAATTTCATAGGATCTGCGTCATCAACAATTAAATTGATTTGTGCATTTAGTATTAACAATTCCTCTTCCAAATCGGTTAACTGTTGTTCTATTTGTTCATCAGTTAATTGCTCATCTACTGCATTAGTATCGTCTGTTGAATCTGTATTGGAATCTCCTGTTCCTTCTGAAACATACCAATGATAATATTCTGCCATTTCTCTATCAAAACCATTTGCATCTACTCCAGATAAATCTAATTTAATTTCATCATCTAATTCAACATATAATTTACCTGCAGGTTTTATTGTAATTGACCAAGGTGCTTCTCCATCATTAAAACTAAACTCTTGACGATCATAACAAATACCTAATGAAACACTACAAATTTGGAATGAGCCCTCTAAATCGGTTAAACCGATATCACTGTGTAAATTAAATATGAATGTTGGCACTTCTCCTTCTTTCAAATTTTCAACTGTAACCAATACATCTCCAACTTCTGAATCATCAGTAATAACTTCTAGAGGCAAATTAGATACTACTGTTAATGTAAGTTGGTATTCGTTGAAATCTGCGTTCCTATCTACTGTCCTAATCAATAGTGTATGTTCTCCAGGTGTCATATATTTCAAATTCAATTCACCTAAACTTGCTCTCCAAGTTAATGCTCCAGATTCATCAGTAGAAATTGTAGTATACAATCTAGCTTCTTCGTTAGAATCATCCACATCTGTAATTATTGATTTTAAATCATAAGTTTTTGATTGACCTACAACTAAAATCTGATTGTCAAAAATACTTGTATCAAATTTAGGTGCATCATTAATTCCATCAATATTTACTACTAATGTAGTATCACTCATTTTTACACCATCACTAGCTCTTAAATTAATTGTTGTAGTGCCAAAAACATCGTCGTCAATAGCTGAAATTGATAATTCAAAACCAGATAATGATGCTGTTATCATGTCTTCATAATCGGTCCCAAGTATCGATAATTGAAGTAAATCTACACTACTCGTCATTCCACTGTCATCTGTATCTGAGAGATAAGGTTTCAAATCAAAAGTTGTTTCTCCACCTTCATCAAATCCTTGAGATGGTAATGCTTCCCAACGAGGCATTCCACTTTCAATTACATTGAACAACAATGTTCCAGAATGAGATTCTACTCCATCATCTACCGTAACATATAGACTTGCAACCTGTACCTCTCCGTCTGCATTAATTGGTATTTGATCAAATAAAACTTCTAATTCAAATGTATCTGCATGCCAAGCAACAAAATTTGTGCTTTCGCTGGTTACAACTAAATTCTCATTTGCAGTTTCAGCATCAGAAATGTGACTGACCATTGACACCCTTTCTGACGTAGATACTTTCACCGTAGGAATTGGGTAAGCATCAATCACTGGTTTCGCATTAAGTAATTCAAATGCATTTAACTTGTATGCATCTGTACTTTCATGCCCTCTCACATCTGTAAACATAACTTTAATGTCATAATTTCCAGCAGGTGCTGTATCTGGAGCATCAAGTGTAAATTGGTAAAAATTACCATCTGGCCGCAAAGTTGGTGTTCCTGTAATCCACTCTGTTGACCATTGATCAGTAGTTCCAGCTGGCCCTACATGTAATGATGGAGTCATTGTTGAAAGGTCATCTACTTTATCATTTGAATTAGCATTTACTTCAACATTAATTTGATTACCTCTTTCCACTTGAGAACTTGTCAATAATACAGGATTATTTGCAGTAGGGGCATGGTCAAGATTATGTGTAGATGTCTTGGCATTATTTCCACTATTTTTATCTGCAGTCAAACCTACAACTTCAGCACGTAAACTTGTAGATTGTACAGTTGAAGAAACTGAACTAGAATCGAAACTTGTTTGGAATGATTGTGTTGCTCCATTTGTTGAAAATGCTTGCAAACTATCTGAAAAAATCAAATCCTCTTGATTTGGACCCTTGACATGGTAAATGTTGAAACTTCCACCAGAGGTGTAAGCCTCATCACCATTATTTGTTACCATAGCAGAGATACTAAATTGGTCTCCTATCTCAAATCCGTTACCATTCCAATTATTATTTACAACTGATAATGATGAGACTTCAATATCAATAAGTGGACCCATGTCACTGTTTGCAGCCACATAAAAATCGTTCCAAGATGTATGTGGGCCTGACATTAATGCTGCCACAGTTACAGTATTAGATGCTCCACCGCCAGCTGTATTTGCTGGTACTGTCCAAGATGCTGTTTGTGGTACATTAGCATTGAGATTAAACATCTGGAATCCTCCGGCACCATTCTTATTTCCACCAGTAGTTAACCAAGCAGCCCAACAATAATGAGGGTAAGATCCATCATCATAACTAGTACTACAAACTTTTTCTGTAATTGCAGCATAAACATAAACTACTGCTGTTCCAGTACCTAAATATTCTGCTTCAATTTCAATATCTAAATTATTTCCATTGGTAACTTGAGTTACTTTAATTTCATAATCTTGAGGATTTACCATATTCCCACCTGATGAAAATTGCGGGTCAAATTGGCTATCTGCGTATCCATCTCCGTCTGTATCTGAACCACCGCCGCCAACTGCGTAATATGTTCCTGAGGTAGCATCAGCGAAAGCAGTAGTAGGATATCCATTGGAATTTGCCATAATATGATTAACTCTTCCAATTGAATTATGGTCATTAGGTGAACTATCCACAAAGGACACATAAGTGAAGTCATTTGGCAAATCATATGCTAATTGTTTCAATGAAGGTGAAGAATATGCCATACAAGGCCCACACCATGTTGCTCCAACATACTCAGCAAAAACTACACCACCATGTGAAGGCAATGATGGAGGGCTTGCTGCCGAAAATTCGGGTAAATAATCCATTTCCAAGGAGGTGTCATTTTGTTCATTTGCTACCTCTTGGAATGCCAAGATACTTGTTGATGTCAGCATCAACGTGCAAATGGCCAAGATAAACATTCTGTGGTTGCTCATAGTAGTACGTTCGTAGACTCCATTATAATGATTCGCTATTGTTGTCTCTCTTACTACGTAAGAGGGATTAATCGGTTTTAGCAAAATATGCATCTATCAGAACCTTCTGGGACTGCTGTGAGCGAACCTATTAAGGAGGACATTATCTCCCTTAGAGATGATTCAGGAAATTCATATTTAGTTGAAATTAAAGACGAGCATATCAAAATTAAAGGTGTTGGTGTGTTCAACCCCTTAACCACATTATCTGATACTAATTTTGGAGATAAAATAACAATAGGTACAAAAGAATTTTTTGTATTACCTGCATCTCTTCCAGAGCGATATAAAGGAATGAAAAGGAGAGCACAGACAATACAACCAAAAGATGCTGGATTTTTGATTACAAAGTTAGGAATTGGAGTTAAATCCAAAGTTTTAGAGGCAGGTTTGGGATCTGGAGGGTTAGCAATTCAAATTCAAAACGTAATGGGTAAAGAAGGCATCCACATCACAGTTGAACCTCGAACAGAACATGCAGAAGTGGGACTAATAAATATTAAAAATGGGCAGAAAGCTGGTTGCTATTCTGAAAACCATATCCATATCGAAGGTGCCATAGAAGAATCTGTTTCTGAAATTTCTAACCATTGCAATGGATTTGATGCCATCATTCTGGATCTTCCAGAACATCCAAAAGCAATTAATTCTGTAGCACATTTGCTACAACCAGGAGGTAGAATAGCTTGTTATTGCCCTGTTACCTCACAAGTTGAAAGCGCTTGGATAGCTTGCGAAGAAGCAGGATTAGAAATTGAATGGGCAGGAGAGCTAATTGAAAGGAAATGGGGTAGAGCAATGAAAGGAGGTATTCGCCCTGTCAACGGACCTTTTGGACATACAGCGTTTCTATTAATAGCAATAAAATTACAAAATTAAGATACTCGTACCATTTCTGCACATTTAGGGCATTTAAATCTAAATGGGGGTTTTTTACCTGATGGAGGCCTTAATTTTGCTTGGCACCCAGGACATCTTACTGTGCCATCTGAACCTAATTTATTTGTTGTAGTTTCTATTGTAATTGAGGGCTCTAATGCAGGTAATTCGGGTAGTTTAATTTCTGGAAGAATTGGCTCCTCAATTGGAGGTAAATCATTTAATGGAGGTAAATCAACCAATGCTGGTAATTCCATTTCAATATTATTCTTATTCCTATTCTTAAATCTTCGAATTCTCATAAGTATGACTAAAACAACTATTCCCCAACCAGAAAATAACCCTATTAATGTCTGTTTACCATCTAGTTCTCCTATCATTAAATCTAAACCATTTGGAGCTAATCTTAATCCATTAACATCTACATTTAGTGTATCACTAGAATCACTTTTAGATGCTGAAGAAATCTGACTTAATGCAATGATCTTAAATTCTGTTGAAATTTCAGCATCTGTTTTTGGTGTGATCGTTAATTTTATACTCATTTGTGAATCTGGATCTAATTCATATTCTCCATCACCAATAAATCCATCCCATACAAATTCAAATGAACCAACATTTGAACCTTCGACACTCAATGTTCCACTTACTTGCTCATTAAGTAAATTCACTACAATCACTGTAACAACACCGCTACCATCATAATTCATTGATAAGGATGTTTCTGTAATTGAAACATCTACAACTGTTGAACCAGAATTATAATCACTTAAAATTTGATATTGCAATGTTTCTGAACTTTGCTTGGTGATATCATTAGTTGAAATTGCTGTAAAGGTTACAATATAAGTCCCTACATCAGTAGAATTAGGTATATCACAAGAAAATGGTAGTGTAGATGACTCTTGTGCATCTATAGCAACACTTGATTGGATTATACAAGAAATTCCATTTGATGAGATACTGAAATTATCATGTTGATTTCCTTGATTACTTATTAACAAATTACCAGACAAGGTTTCTCCAGGAACCAATATTGAATTAGATGCTTGAACTATTAATTCGGCCTGATTTACGGGATTCAAAGCAGTAATTACAATTGTATCTGTAACTGATGAAGAAGTAGTATCTTCCACATTAATTTCAATATCTACAGTTCCTATCGCAGTAGTTCTTTTAATTCCAAAATTAATGTCTATATGTTCTCCTGAATCTAATGATAAGATACTTGAATCCAAAGAAATATCAAAACCAGAGGATCCTACTACTGTAATTTCAAAAGTCGAAGAGTCGGAACCAAGATTTGTGATTGTGAGTGTTAATTGTTCAAATTCATTATCATCAACTACAGGAGATGTCCTTGATGCGGAAATATCTACACTTCCTAAAGAGGATACTTGAATAGTGACATTTACCTCCTCCATTATTCCTGAATTTAATTCTTCAACAACTAATTTTATCTCGTAATCTCCTGATTGACAATTTGAGTCTGCTTCAAAATAAATTGACAATTCACGAATTGTATTTTGTTCTGCTTCTAATAAATCTGATTCAGTGCCATTCATACTGATACAAGATGCCAATCCAGAAACTGATTGTAAATCATATGAATTTGTCTGGGTTCCTGTATTCAAGACGTCAATAATTAATTCTGCAGATGAACCTGCATTTAGCTGTAACCTTGAATCTTGTGGACCTATAAGTTCAAACGAGGTAAGTCCTTCTATGTCTAAGTTATAATTTACTTCAGCCATAGCGCCATTAAGGCCAATTAATTTTATTGTGACTTCTTTCATTCCTGACAAATTACTTTCTGCATCTAATGAAAAATCGATATCAATTGTACTTGTTTGTCCTCTCTCTATTGTTAACCAACCAGGGGGAGGTGTTGCAATTAATCCAGAGGGAGTAACCACTTCAACTCGATATTCATCCTGTTCCGTACCTAAATTCTTTACAGTAAATGTCACTGTTTTGGTTTCATCAGATTTCAAAACATCCGTTGTTGGAGAATATACTTCAAGTCCCCAATCGACTCCAATCCTAAGTTGTACAGGGAACATTGCCTCATCATTATTCAATCTATTATTTGCTATGAAATTAAATTCACAAGTATCGTTTCTGTGTGCTACTTCCCAAGGCCTTATGGATACAGAGGCTAGTTCTGATTCTCCAACGTCTAAAGTTGATCCTGTGCTTGACATCACAACATCACATGGCCCAGATGCTGCCTCTGTAGAATAATCATATCCGATAGCCCTATTTCCTGTATTTGTTACTTCCAATGTTACTTCTCCAGTTTGATCTGGCAACCAAGTATTATTAGTTAAATCTGAAATTGCAACTGAATCTTGTGTTCCTATTTGGATTACAATCACAGTAGACATTGATACATTTCCTTGAGTGCTAGATGCCCATAATCTAATCCCATGATAACCTGGAGATGTGCCATTTGGTATTACGATTCTAAGTACTGCATTATCATTAGACATTGGCGACATGTTAGTGTATACGTCATCTAACCAATATACTATCCAACCCGCAGGAATTGCTGAAGTGCTCTTTGCCATATTTATACTCATAGAGGTAGAAGTTCCATTGGAGGATGTGGGGATTACAAAACAAATACTATCTGTATCTAAAGGAATTAATCCATTACTTAATATTACATCAATACAATATGAATCGTTTGCATACGTTTCATTATAATATCTTGAAGTGTTTGTACTACTTGCTGTAAAATTATCCCACCCTGCATCCATAATGATTGGTATCATATCATCGGTTCTAATTTCGTAAAAGATATTGTAAGCAACCCCTTGAGTTAAATTATTCATTTCAAATGTAGAAAACATATGTGTTGCGTTTGTTGATACTGAAACATTAACTTCTGGTGTTAAAATTATTGTTTGGTTTTCTTCAAAAATTACACCAATTGTTTTATCTGAATCGATTTCAAGAACTATCACCTCACTAGTAGAATTTGAATCTCCAGTATATTCAATAAAACTCCAATTTGCATCTGCTGTTGCAGTTATTTCAATTAAAGTCCCATCATCCACTAGAGTTCCAGGAAGATAAACTGTGCCATTAGAATCATACGCATAACTTAAATTTCCATTTCCTGTGATTGTACCTTCAGTTAATTCATATTGTGCAATTACAGAACATCCATAAGTATCATACAAACAAATATTTGAATAGTCACTGCTTAAAACACTGCCATTAAAACTAATATTTGACCAAATAGTCGCATTTCCCTCATAAGATGTTTGCCAAGTAAATGGTTCTGAATCAAATCCATTAGTTGAATTGAAAGAACTAAGCCAGCCATTTAGATATAATCCCGTTTCATCAACTGCTTCAATGTCTAAACGATATTCTAAATTTGGAGTAAGTCCAGAGGCATTAACTAAAAGGTCAATATAGCCGTTGTTTTGTGAAATATCATATTCGGAACTCATTACTGGATCTACCAAAGTAACTGTCTCATTTCCATTTATAACAGGCTCTGATTGAGCAGAATTATAATCATCCCACCATTGAACTAAATCAGGTTCATCAACAATATCAAGTAATATTGTATCGTTCATATTACCTAAATTCATTACATCAATATTAACGTCCAATGTTGAGCCTGGATTTACTAATACTAATCCTCCAACTCCTACATTACTTACATCAAGTGATGCTTCATAATGAGGTTCGACAGACAATATAACATCTATTGATGAACTTTCAGAACTACCTGTTTGATTTACTATAAATTCAACAACTGTTTGATCTGAAAGCAATGCGATTGGATCTAATGTTACAACAACAGTAGTTGAACTTGAAAAAGTAGGTAGTACGTCTTCGATTATTGAATCAACAATACTGATATTCCAAGCAGAATTATAATTTTGATTAATATCAATAGTATAATCATTAATTTGCGAATCATTATTGTGAATTGTAAGTGTGATGTTAGATGTTGTTCCTGGAGTAATTGACAAATGTTGGTTCGACAAACTTAATTCAATTGCTCCTTCTGCAGATGCACTAGAAATTAATGGAGAGAGCGCAGAAATTAAAACTAAAAATGCCAAGATGAATCCTGACCTACGACTAGATTCTGTTATACTCACAAACACTGGGACATAATACGCCCCTATAAGGGGCGTGGGAGAATATATCACTCCTTACGTAACATTTCCATCTTTTCTGGAATTATTCGTTCCCAACTAAAATGACCTGAATTTGTTGGATCTCTACCAAAATGCCCCCCAGATGCACTAACAAAATATATTGGATTTCTAAGCTCCAACGTTTCGATAATATTTTTTGGTGAAAAATCAAAAACTTGAGAGATTCTAGATTCAATTTCAACATCAGAAATTATCCCTGTTGAATGGGTATCTACATTGATGCTTACGGGTTCATCTCTACCAATTGCGTAAGCAACTTGAATAGTACATTTATCTGCTAATCCACTAGCAACCACGTGTTTTGCGACCCATCTAGCCATATAAGCTGCAGACCTATCTACTTTTGTTGGGTCTTTTCCACTAAAGGCACCTCCTCCATGAGGAGCACTTCCACCATAAGTATCGACAATGATTTTTCTCCCTGTTAATCCTGCATCCGCATAAGGACCTCCAGGATCTACAAATCTTCCTGTACCATTTACTATTATTTTTGTCTCGGAATCAATTAAGTCTTTAGGAATTACATGAGTTATTACGTGTCTTACTAATTCTTCATGAATGAATTCTCTTTCTGATTCGAGACTTCCTGTCCTATGAATCAAATCTTCATGTTGGTTTGCAAGAACAATAGTAGATGCTCTCAAAGGAGAACCATCCCCTCCATATTCAATTGTAACTTGACTTTTACCATCAGGTCTAACCCATGGAAGTATATCTTTTTCTCTAACTTCAGTTAAACGTCTTGTTAATTGTTGAGATAATATGCTAGGAAGTGGCATATAAGTTCCAATTAAACCAGGAAATGATTCTGATTCAGTACACGCATAACCAAACATCATTCCTTGATCTCCAGCGCCACCAACATTTACTCCATCAGAAATATCAGGAGATTGTGTCGTAATTGCTACACGAACCTCGCATAAATCTTCACTTGTAGCATCCATCCCAATAGCATGGGAATTATATCCTACTTTTGCACAAGTCTCTCTTGCAATTTTTTCATAATCTGGGATTTCTCCATTAACTGTGACTTCTCCACCTAATACAATCAAACTCTTATTCTCCATTCCTTTAACCAATGTTTCAACTGCAACTCTAGCAAAGGGATCAACACTGATGCAAGCATCTAATATTGCATCACTTACTTGATCACATAATTTATCTGGATGCCCTGAACTTACAGATTCGGAAGTAAAAAGACGTTCACTCATGACTGGGCCTAATAGAAGTAGTTCATCAAAAGTTCGGTTTATTTTTTGCGCCAGTTTGAAGGAGTATATGCCCTCGGGAGTTCATGGGCGACTCTAAAGAAGTCAATTGGCATCCTACGAATTATCGAACAAATACATTAGAAGAAATAGCATCTAATGGAGAAGAATTTTTAGGAACTACTGCCACATTATGTGGATTTGCAGAAGTAATTCGCGGAAAAGGCGCAGTATGCTTTATTAAATTAAGAGATGGTACTGGAAGTTTACAAGCATTCATTAAAAAAGGAAATGTTAGTGATGAAGAATTAGAAGTGTCTCAAAACGCAAGTAGAGAATCTACATTTCAAATCACAGGAGAAATTGCAAAAAAGAGACCTCCTAGAGTTCCTGAAGGAGAACCATTACCTCCTCCAGAATATGAAATTGTTGCATCAAAAATCATATTACTTTCTCTTGCAGAAACACCAATGCCACTAGGAGTTACAGATAAAGTTGAAGTTGGAATGGATGTAAGACTTGATAATAGATTCTTAGATCTTAGAAGAAAGCATATTAATGCCATGTTTAAACTACGTAGTAGAATACTACAATATGGAAGAGAACATTTAATTTCCGAAGGTTTTGGAGAAATAAATAGTCCAAAAATCATTGCTGCTGCTGCTGAAGGAGGAACAAATCTATTCCCAATAAAATACTTCGATAGAGATGCATATTTATCTCAAAGTCCACAATTGTACAAACAATTAGCAGTAATGGGTAATTTAGAACGTGTTTTCGAAATAGGTCCAGCCTTTAGAGCAGAAAAACACGACACATATAGGCATCTCAATGAATTTATTTCATTTGATATAGAAATGGCTTGGGCAAGTGATGAAGATGTAATGCAGGTTCAAGAACGTATGATTTCACATATTTGGACCGAAATTAAATCAAATGATCAATCATTAATCGATGACATCAATGAATTTAGAATTTCAGAAGAAAAGGATCCAATAGTAGTTAATGTACCATCAATACCATTTCCAAGAGTATCATATTGTGAAGCTATTGAATTAATTCAAAACAAAGGTAATGAAATTAATTGGGGAGACGACATAGAAGCACACCATGCAGACATACTAGCTGAAAAATATTCAGAATTCTATTTTATTCCAAAATGGCCTATGGCAATGAAGCCATTCTACATATTCCATGATAAAAATGAAACTTCTGCCTCAGGTGGCCAATTATCTAGAGGTTTTGATCTGAATTATGGGCGTGATGAAATGACAAGTGGAGGTCAAAGAGAACATCGTTCTGATGTGTTAACTCAGAATTTAATAGACGTTGAATTAAACCCTGATGATTTTGATTTTTATATTGATGGATTTCGTTATGGTGCTCCTCCACATGCAGGTTGGGGACTTGGAGTTGCAAGATTATTGATGGTTCTTACAGGTGCTGGAAATGTTAGAGAAACGGTATTATTTCCAAGAGATAGAAGACGTTGTACTCCTTAATCTGAACAATTTGCTATTTGAGGTATTTGAAAGAAGGATTCAAAAAAAATATCAAAGTGGGCTTGTCATGGGATTTTGGCATGGCCGTTGGCAAAGTCAAAAAATTGGCTGGCACCAGAAAACATACAATGATTTATTGTTAAAATACTGGCCGAAAATAAATGCGGTTGAAGAAAGTAATGTTTTGGTTCCATTGTGTGGTAAATCACTGGATATGATTTGGTTGGCAAAACAAGGCTACACTGTTGTTGGCCTCGAGATTGTACAGCAAGCAGTCGAGACATTTTTTGCGGAAAACCAGTTGGAATTTGATACTGTTGAAATCGGTAAGCACAGGAAATTCTCAAGCCAACCATTCACAATCTTCCTTGGAGATGTCTTGGACCTTAATGCTGGAATTATTCAAGCAGATGCTTGGTATGATCGAGCTGCTTTGGTTGCCATTGAGCCATCAAACAGGGAAGACTATGTTAAACAGATTCGCAAACAGACGAAATCAGGCGCAGTTGGCTTACTAATTACTTTCGCTTATCCACAAGAACAAATGCAAGGGCCGCCTTTCGCTTTGCATGATGATGATGTGAAGAGCCTGTTTTCTGACGGGTTTGAGGTAGAGTGTTTGGAGAAAATCGATTTAGAAGATGAGAAAGAGCGAGGCCTTACTAACGTGACATCTTCTGTATTTAAAATTAGAAGATTTAACGATTGTATTGAAGACTAAGAACTATTCCGATAGTCATGAGCAAGCCACGTTTTGCGTTTCTTCTTCTCAAAGAGCACCCCTATGGAAGAGAAATGTTGAAACAAATACTATCCAAGGGATTTGTTCCTACAATTGTAATTGAAGAAGATTCTGACATAGGAACTGAAGAAAGAGAAAAATTTCTCAAACGTATTGAAGGCCACCCAATAGCTGCTGAAATTAAGACACAATTAGCCAATTTAAATGTCCCTCACGTAACTGTGAAAATTCATAATTCCAAGGAAGTTATGCCACACTTACAACATTTAGAATTAGATTTAATTGTATTTGGGGGAACAAGAATCATTCGTGGGGAAATCCTAGATTATCCCTCAGATGGAGTAATTAACTCTCATCCAGGATTATTACCTGATTGTAGAGGTTCTGCATCACCTGCATGGTCTGTTTATCATGACATACCAATTGGGTCCTCAACTCATTTCTGTGATAATGGAATTGATACTGGAGATTTGTTGCTTCGCAGAGAATTCCCAGTAAAAAGAGGTATGAATTACGAAGATCTTTGCTATGAAACTTTAGTATTAGCAGGAGTATTAATGAAAGAAGCATTAATTGCTTATGATGAGGGTCGATGGGATGAATTGAGACACCCTCAAGGTGAAAGTGAGTGGCCAACATTTAGAAATGCACCAGAAGAAATTCTTGACAAAGTAAACCAAAAACTAGAACATGAAACTTACAAACACTATGTTGATTAAGATACAAATGAGGAATTAAAATGACTGAGAATGATTTTCCATACAAAAATACAGCATTAAGAGGATATAGAGCACTAGTATGTGGTGCATCAAAAGGAATTGGAAGAGCTGTGGCACAATCCATGGCTAAAGCCGGAGCAGATCTAATCGTTTGTTCTAGAAATAAAGACGCCCTAGAAGAATTATGTGATGAATTAAATGAGATAGGTGCTAGTTCTGCAAAAGCACTACCTCTTGATTTAGAAGATACACAAAATGTAGAAAAATGTGTATCTGAACTACTTGAAGATGGTGTAATACATATCCTAATCAATAATGCATCTGGACCTCCTGGTGGCCCATTACTTGAAACAGAAATTGAAGATTTTACGCCAGCATTCAAAAGACATCTTCATGCATCACATACAATTACAAAAATGCTAATTCCTGGCATGGAAAAATCAGGAATGGGAAGAATTGTAAATGTGATCTCTACATCCGTAAGAGAACCTATAGAGAACATAGGATTATCAAATACATTGAGAGGAGCAATGGCGTCTTGGTCAAAGTCTCTATCAAGAGAATTACCTCCATGCATTACAATTAACAATATTCTACCTGGTTTTACAGATACTGATAGATTAAATTCCCTAGCAAATTCCATTAGTGACAAAACAGGAAAGGAAATTTCTGAAATTCAACAAAAATGGCTTGAACAAGTCCCAATTAAAAGACTAATTAATCCTCGAGAAACTGCGCTAGCAATTACATTCTTGTGTTTACCTTCTAGTGGAGGAATAAGAGGAGTAAGTATGGCTGTTGATGGCGGAAGAATGAGATCTATATGAGTGATTTAAATGGAGTTTGACATCTTTTTTTCAATTAGTCAGACACCTGATGCAAATGGAATCATTCCCTCTGAAGATACAATGTATTCAAATTTCTTTACACAACTAGAATTTGCTGATAATCTTGGTTTTGGAGTCGCATGGGTAGCTCAATCTCACCTTTCAACTGAAACTCAAAAACTAAACAAAAAACCAGTTATACCTCACTGGCAAGGAGAAGTAGGATTATGCACAGATTTCTTCCAACTAGCACATCAAATGTTTGCTAGAACAAAAAATATCGAAGTAGGTAGTGCGGTAATGAGCCTGTTTTGTAATGGAGGTCCCATTGGAATGGCAGAAAGGATTGGAGCTTTTCTTGCTTTACATGGACTAAATAAAAATGAAAAAAGAAAATTAAACATTGGATTTTCATCAGGGCGTTTTGAATTTATGGCCCGCCCATATGGAATTATTCCAAGAAACAATATTGAAGATACAGCATGGCCAGTATTACGTAGTCAAATATTTCTAGAAGCATGTGATATATTCTTAAGATTAATTCGTGGAGAGGTGGTTTCTAGTGAAGACATTCGAAACACTGTATTAACAAGAGATCTTTTCAAAGATGATGAATCATGGGAGAGTGTACAAAATTCAAAAATGAAATTTGAACAAAGTTCAGAAAAAAGCACACACATTAGCATCCCTAATAGATGGGAATTTGAACAAATAAAAACAATACCTCAAAAGTGGAATCGGGGGCTTTTGAATCTGATAGCAGGCACACATGACCCTAATGCCCAGAAATTTTGCAATACTATTTATCCAGTTAATGTTTTCAACCTCTCAATTACATCCCCTGAAATAATCGATTCAACTCACAATAGAATGAAAGAAGATTTTCACAAAGATGGTGGAGCTTGGGAAAGAAGAAATATGCCTAGAACGGTATTTGTTTTTATCAACGAAGAAGAAGGATTATCTAAAGAAGAGAAAAATATAGAGGCAAAAAAAGAAGCAGAAGATGCATTGGGAAGTTATTGGAATGCACTTGAAGGCACGATTGATCCTCAAAAAATTTCAAAGGCTGCAAATAATGCATTAATTGGTGATTCTGAAGAAATCATCAAACAAATAAAAGAAAGGTTTCATCCCGATGATAGATTAATGACTTGGTTTGATTTCTTTAACCATGATTCCGAAAGGGTTTGTAGAAATATGACTTCGTTTATGGAGTTAGTAGCACCTCATTTTACTAAATAAAGTTGATTATATGAGTATTAAACATGAACAAAAAACTGCTGTATCTCCTGGTAAACCAGGTAGTGAAGTATATCCTGAATCTCCTCTTGGCAAATCAGAAAAAGGAATTGCTACAGGAAGAGATGTTAATTGGCAACCTCTTGTTGATTATCGAAGAAATGGCGTTTCTGAAACTACGATTCATGGTGCGGTTGCATGGGCACATGGCAATGAGATAATACACTCTTTTGGGGGTAATGTTCTTTGTTATGGGCGTTCAATGATGAAGCCTATAATGATGAAAACATTTGCCGAAATTCTTGATTCTGAAACTACATGGGAACAAAAAGCAATTTCAGTATCTAGCCATAATGGAGATACTGAACATGTAGCATCTGCTCAATCACTTTTGAAAGAAGCAGAATGGGGATTAATGCAGACGCCATTAGACACACCTTTGGTTCAATTTGGAAGACAAGTAAGAAGGCCAAGAAGGTGGTTTCATACATGTTCTGGAGAACATGCAGCAATACTCAAAGGTTGTAAATTGAAAGGATGGAATCGCGCAGGATACACCCTACCTGGGCACGAAGTTTTCCAACATTATTTGTTAAATCTAAAAAAGATATTAGGAAAGGATTGGGAGCCATTAAAAATAGGTAAGGATGGTTGTGGATTACCTACAGTTTCAAACACAGTAAATGAATTAGCAATACTTTTTTCTTATTTAGTACGTGATAAAAACTCAGATTGGATTTGGGATTCAATGATTAAACATCCTGATTTGATTGGAGGATTTAATCGATTGGATTCTACAATCATAAAATCTTGCGAGGGTAAAGTACTAGCAAAGGAAGGTGCTGATGGATTATTAGGCCTTTCAATAATCCATGATGATTTTCCTGAAGGCCTAGGAGTGGTAATAAAAATCGCACATGGATGGAACCCTCAAGCAACATGGTATGTTGCTAGAGCAATTCTTGGTGTTCTTGGATTCAATCTTCGTAATCCATACCCATTAGATAAACAAAAAGCATTCATTGTTCCTGGAATTGTACCTCCATCTAAATTAAAAATCCTAGAAGGGATTCCAACTTGGGATGAATGGGATCCAAATACAGACAGATGGTTGTATGATTGGAAAAAACATATTAAAAACGGTATTTTTGAAGATTTAGGAGCAATAGGTGAAGAAGAATGAATGCCATTAAAAATTATATCAATGGAGAGTTTATAAATTCAAAAAATGATGGAGAAATAGACAATATTAATCCTGCTACTAATGAAAAAATAGCAACAATTCCAAGGTCCTCTTCTCAAGACATTCAAGATGCAGTAGATGCATGTAATCTTTCAAAATCATCATGGTCTAAATTAACCATTACAGAACGTGCAGAATGGTTAGATAAAATTGCAGATGAATTGGAAAAAAGATTTGAAGATATTTCAAAATTAGAATCAATAGATACGGGAAAGCCAATATCTCTTTCTAGAAATGTAGATGCTACAAGATCTGTTAGTAACTTTAGATTCTTTGCAGATTTGGCAAGAAATATGGAAACTAAACAATTTGAAATGAGTGATGCAATAAATAAGATTGTCAATAAACCAGTAGGAATTGCTGGATTAATTACTCCCTGGAATCTACCCTTATACCTTCTATCTTGGAAAGTAGCACCAGCATTAGTCATGGGAAATTGCGTAATTGCTAAACCATCGGAATTAACTCCGATGACTGCTAATTTATTAGCGGAAGTAATTCATCAAGTAGGTTTACCAAAGGGTGTTTTTAATTTGATTCAGGGTTATGGAAATGAATGTGGCCAAGCACTTGTATCTCATCCAGAGATAAATTTAATTTCATTTACGGGAGGTACAACAACAGGAAAAATAGTCGCGAAAACTGCTGCTCCAATGTTTAAAAAAATCAGTCTTGAATTAGGAGGTAAAAATGCCACTATAATCTTGGATGATGCTGATTTAAATTTACACATAGACAACATTGTAAGGTCTTCTTTTCTCAATCAAGGCCAAGTTTGTTTATGTGGATCAAGAATTCTTGTTCACGAGTCAATATATTTTTCTTTTTTAGAGATGTTTACAAAATCTGTATCATCAATGAAAATTGGCAATCCTCTCAATGAAGATACAAAATTAGGTTCTTTAATCTCAAACGAACATCTTGAAAAAGTAGATAGTTACGTAAAATTAGCAATTGAAGAAGGAGGAGATGTCCATTATGGGGGCCAACGTTCTAATTTGAATGATGATTTTGCAAAGGGAGCATTTTATGAGCCAACAATAATTGTTAATTTAGATTACAAATCAAGAACTGCCACTGAAGAAATATTTGGTCCTGTTGTAACAATTCACAAATTTAATGATATCGAAGAAGCAATAAAAATTGCAAATTATACGAATTATGGTCTCGCAGCTAGCATTTGGACTCAAGATACGACTCTAGGAGAACATGTTGCTGAAAAATTAGATACTGGCATGGTATGGATTAATTGTTGGTTACACAGAGACTTGAGAGTTCCTTTTGGAGGAGTTAAAGATTCAGGATTAGGAAGAGAAGGCGGATTATATTCGCTACAATTTTTTAGTGAATTACAAAATATTTGCACAATGAATGATAAATATTAAATTCATTATTTCAAAATATTGAAAGATGAATTATTGAACCTGCTATAGCACCACATAGTAAACCTAATGAAAGCCAAATTGCATAACGGAACGCTGGAATAAATTTCTTTTGCCAAAAATAACACATCCAAAGCCATTGAAGATAAAACATCAACAACAAGGGGAAATAACCATGCCCATAAGCCATTAAAAAACAAATGAAATTACAAATGAAACTTCCTATTAACAACTCTTTAAAAGAAACCTGAAATCTTTTAGATTCTAAAAAAAACAAAGGAATCCCAAATAATAAGGAAAAGAAAACAAGTAATTGAAATTCAAAGGCAACGCCAAAATAATATTCAGAACTTAAATATCCTCTGTCTGTATAATTATTATTTAATATTGAAGAAAATAATCCTGCTGGAATACCAATTAACAATGGTAAAATTGAAGACTTTAAATCGCCCTTAATCAAATTTTGATTAGAAGCGATACTAACCTCCTCTTCGACGTTAGAATATTCGGTCACGTTTGGACATCAACAATCATCTTATGAAATCTTTCAATGGGTTCATGTGCTTGTTATGATTCGAACATACATGAGCGGAGGCAGAATTGTTGCTGGGCTTTTAGCACCACATCCTCCTCATCTTGTTTATGCAGAAAACCCCCCTCAAAATGAACCTAAAGCAGAATGCGGTTGGGAAACTCTAAGGTGGGGATATGAAAGATTAAGAAAACAACTTGAAAACATTGATTATGATGTTATTGTAATTCTTTCACCGCATTGGCAAACATATATTGGAACTCATTTTCTTGGATTAAATAATTTTAAATCACTGAGTGTTGATCCAATTTTCCCAAATTTATTTCGTTATCATTACGACATCAATATAGATGTTGAATTAGCAAAAATGATTCATGATGAAGCAGAATCTGATGGACTTTCAGTAAGAATGATGGAAAACCCAGATTTCAGAGTAGATTATGGCACAATTACTTCTTGCCACCTTACAAATCCAAATTGGGATAAACCAATTGTATCAATTTCATCAAATAGATCAGTACACTATTATTCTGTAGAAGTAATGCAAGAAATGATGATAAAATTAGGCGAGGCCACAAGAAAAGCAATTTGGAAAAGTGGTAAAAAGGCAGTTGTAATATCTAGTAATTCTCTATCACACCGACACTTCGTTAATGAATCAGAAGTTCCTGAAGATATGTCAAAAGAACATATTACAAATCATTCCCAGTATCTATGGGATATGAAAATGATTAATATGATGAAAAATGGAAAAACTAAGGAATTAATTGAAATGATGCCCGAATTTACTGAACAAACTGTAGCTGAAACCGATGGAGGTGCACTTACTTGGATGCTAAGTTCTCTTAATTACCCTACATACCCTGCAACTATTCATGAATATGGGACGATAATTGGCACTGGAAATGCCATTGCCGCATGGGATACAAATGATGAAAAAAGAAAAATCGAAGGCGTGAGTTCAAAATGACTGGTGAAGTTGTACTTGGATTATTTGTTCCAGCACATCCACATCCATTATTATGTCCTGAAAAGAGTCCTGGGTGGGCTAGGTTAAGAGAAGCATACGAACAAGCAAGAATGATTATTGAAGAAAGTGAAGCTGAGTTAATTCTTGTTTATTCTACATTATGGACAAGCATAATTGGGCATCAATTCCAAGGATTAAAAGAACCTGAATGGGTTCATGTAGATCATGATTTTCATTACCTTGGTTCTATGCCTTACAAATTCCACATAGACACTGATTTTGCAGAAGAGTTGTCTAATTCAGCAAAGTCAAGAGGTTTGGAATCAAGAGTTGTTTCATACCATGGGTTTCCAATAGATACTGGAACTGTTGTAGCACTTTCACTACTAAACCCCGATAATAACTTGCCTGCTGGTATTTGTTCAAGTAACATGTACTCAAATAGAGCAGAAACTATAGTATTAGGGAAATCAGCTAATGATGCAATTAAAAAATCAGGAAAAAAGGTTGCAGTTGTAGTAGTTAGTTCATTATCAAACAGAATGTTTACAGATAAAATTAAGCCCCATGAAGAAAAAATACATTCACAAAAAGATGATGAATGGAATCGGAAAATTCTAGAATTTTTAGATGAAGGTAGATTAGAAGATGTAAGTCAGTTATCAAGAGAAATTCATCAACAAATAAGAGTTCAGAAAGTTGTCGCTTTCAAACCCATGTGGTGGCTAGCAGGAGTAATGGGCCAACATAACAACTTTGCAGGTAAAGTTCATGCATACGAATCAGTACATGGCGCTGGTTGTGCAGTGGCCTCATTAATTCCAAAAATAGATGAAGTTGGGGATAAAGAGTATGATGAAGATGATGTTGAAACATACCATGGAGATCGAAATGTACTAGATACAATAATTTCAGAAGAAGAAAATAACGATTTTGAATCTTCAAATGAACCTTTAGATGAAAAAGAAGAATTTTCAGAAAGCGGAACTTTTTCAACTTCTCGTGCACCAAAGCCTGTTGGTGCTTACCCACATGCAAGAAAAGTAGGAGATTTACTGTATCTTTCAGGTGTCGGTCCAAGACAACCTAAATCAAATGCAATTCCTGGAGGTCCAGTAAAAGACGCCACTGGGAAAAATTTAGATTACAATATGAAAGCTCAAACAATTGCTTGCATTGAAAATATTAAAACAATTCTTGAAGATTCAGGCTCAAGTTTAGAAGATGTTGTTGACGTCACTTCATTCTTAATTAATATGGATAGAGATTTTGCAGATTATAATTCAATTTATGCAGATTATTTTGGTGAAATTAGACCTACAAGAACCACATTAGAAATTAATGCATTACCTACTCCAATTGCTGTAGAAATGAAAGTAATCGCCAAAATAAAATACTAATGAAATAAAAATATAATAATCAAACATTAATCGGCAGTACATGAAGGGTTTTACACCTAAAGATTTAGTAGGCTTAATTGTAAATCCCTTAGAACGGGTTGTAGAAACTCTTGAAAGAAAATTAGGCTTATTTTCTGTAATTATTCTCTCATTAGCATCTATGCTCGGAACAGGGTTATTTGTAATTCCCGCATTGGCAATGGTGGAAATGGGAGGTGGAGGATCAACGCCAGTTGGTGGTATTTGGTTAGCATTCTTATTAGCTGGTATTGTAATATTACCTGCTACGATTTCAAAATCTGAATTAGCAACCGCAATGCCTTCTTCTGGTGGAGCTTACGTATACATTGAAAAATCATTTGGCTCTCAAATCGGTACTGTTCTAGGGGTGGGCTTATGGGCAACAACTATGTTTAAATCTGCATTTGCATTACTTGGATTTAAAGCATACTTATGGGTCTTAGAAGATATATTTGGAATGAAAATCAATATTGAAATTGCCGCTTTAATTTTATTGGTATTAATCGTGATAATAAATATATTAGGGGTTAAAAAAATTAAAAAAGTTCAAACACCAATAGTTTTAGTTTCCATAATTTTCCTAGCAATAATATGCATTAAAGCGCTACTTACTGTACCGATGAATTGGGATAATGCTTTTTCTAAAAATGCATTTGGTTCAGGTATTGTTTCTATTGCTGAAACTTCAGCATTTGTTTTTGTTGCTTACGCTGGAGTAACTAAAGTTGCCGCTATTGGGGGAGAAATCAAAAATCCTGAAAAAAATATTCCCATAGGGCTGTTGCTTTCTTTGACAATTAGTATTGTAATTTATGTTATTTTTTCAATCATCATGGTTTCTGCAGTTGATCCATCTGAATTTATTACTGAAGATAATATTGCAAGGGAAGATCCTGTTTACATATTTGTAGATTCAGTTGCAGGCCAAACGTTTGCACAAATTTCAGCATTTTTAGCAATCACAATGCTTACAGCAATGGCTTTAGCTGGAGTAATGGCCACATCAAGATTCCCATTTGCAATGGCTAGAGATAATTTACTCCCTCAATCTATTGAAAATGTGCATCCAAAATATAACACTCCTCATTTAGCAATAATTTTTACTGGTTTAGCAATGGGCTTTTGTATTTCATTTCTTCCCGTAAAAGACATTGCTAAACTAGCATCTGGGTTTAAAATAATGATTTTTATTATGATTAATTGTTGTGTTATTGTATTAAGAACTTCATCAAAGTCCCATTCATGGTATAAACCAAAGTGGAAATCTCCATTTTTCCCAACAATTCAAATTCTAGGAATTTTGGTAAGTATTTGGCTAATATATTTGATGGGTATTAAAGCATTAATTGGTGCTCTAGCAACCATAATTATTGGATTAATTATCTACCATTCTTATGGAAAGAAGAATGTGAAATATGAAATAACTCCTTGGGATACTTTCAAATTAATGTTTACAAATCCTGATGAAGCAGAAAAAAGGAGATTTTATGCTGCTTTTCATGCAGCTGACTCAAAGAATAACGGTCACTTAAACCTTGAAGAATTCATTTCAGCAATGAATTCATTACAATTGAGTGAAACAATAAATAATCATACTTTGAGAAGATATTTCCACTCTGCAGACCTCAATGGCGATGGAGTATTAGATGTAGAGGAATTCCTAGCCTCAATTCAAGAAATTGCAGAAGAAGAATAAAATTATCCCATTAATTTAGTAAGAAATAGTGCTTTGATTTCAAAAATATGAAGCGAGGCATTCAAACCAAAGAAGATATTCGCCATACTTGGAGCGGCCCATGTCAATTAAATCCGATGTGAGAAAAATCACAACTAACACCCTGCAACAAATGAAACAAAATGGTGAAAAAATATCTATGCTCACCGCATATGATTTTTCATTGGCAAGAATTGTTGATTCTGCAGGTATTGAAGTCATCCTTGTCGGAGATTCTGCATCAAATGTAATTGCAGGTCATGAAACAACTCTCCCAATTACCTTAGATCAAATGATTTACCATGGTGCATCTGTAGTTAGAGGGACATCTAGAGCATTAATCGTGGTTGATTTGCCATTTGGATCATACCAAGGAAATTCAAGAGAAGCATTAAATTCGGCAATTAGAATTATGAAAGAAACTGGTGCACACGCTGTAAAATTAGAAGGAGGGGCAGAAATAATTGATTCTGTTGAAAGAATTATCTCAGCAGGAATTCCTGTAATGGGTCATCTTGGATTAACTCCACAATCAATATACAAATTTGGAACATACACCGTTAGAGCAAAAGAAGAAGCAGAAGCAGAAAAACTCGTTGCTGATGCAAAATTACTAGAATCTTCAGGTTGCTTTTCTGTTGTTTTAGAAAAAATACCCTCAAAATTAGCTAAAAAGGTCACTAATGAACTTACAATACCTACAATAGGAATAGGTGCGGGGCCAGATGTAGATGGTCAAGTTCTCGTATTGCATGATCTTCTTGGAATTACACACGAATTCAATCCTAGATTTTTAAGACGTTATTTGAATCTACATGATGAAATCAAGGGAGCAATTTCTAAATATGTTGCAGATGTCAAATCACTTGATTTCCCAAATGAAAATGAAAGTTATAACTAGATCCAACTCAAATCATCGTCTTCTATGATGTTTGATTCTTTTTCAACTACTTTTTCTGGTTCTGCTTTCAATTTAGTTTGTCCAAGTAAATTCATTGCATTGCCTAATTTTTCTTCTTTGGTTTCAACTTTAGGTGTTGCAATTTGTTGAGGAACTACAGCCTGTGGAAGGGGTGTTTGAACTACCTGTGGAAGGGGTAATGGCGGTAATGGCAATGGTAATGGTGCAACTGGAAGTGGAGGAATCACGGGAATATTTGTATTAAAGTTAGGATTAATTCCAGGAATTAAAGGCAACAATGGTTCTTCTTCATACTCATCATATTCACTTCTAGAGCGTTGAATCATAATCACCAATAATATTGTAATTATTAGCATTAAGATTAATGAAGAGAATATGATGACTTTTTGTGAATCTTCAAATAGACCCCACAAGATTGTATCTTCAACTTGCAAATAAAATGTTTCTTTAAAACCATAACAGCCTACATCAATTGTTGTTGATCCTGAACCTTTGAATTTCAAATAAATTTGGTTATTTTCCCTAATCACAGAACCTATTTCGGAAGTTACTATTGCTGAATTAGCATCACAAAAGGAAACTATGTTTTCTGAATCATCAACTGCTGAAATCAATAATCTTACTGTATTTCCTTGCTTTAATTCTCCTTCATATTCAATCCTAAGTTTCTTGACATCACCTGGCTTAATTTCAATTACTATCTGTTCAGACAAACCTAATCCAGAATATTCCATCATAACAAAACCACTTGCATCTCCTGGTTTGAAATCATAATATCCGATACCTCTGCTACTAGGATTCATATCTCCTGTTCCATTAGTTAAACTCCATTCTACATTTAATGCAAATCGATTACCGTACTGATCTTCACCCTCCGTAAGTAATTCAATCATTTCTCCACTTTTTACTGTCAATTGATTTGAATTAGTTTCAGTAAGAACGAGCCTAATTGCGTCACCATGAATAAAATCACATGTTATCGAAGCACTACCTCCTTCTGAAATCACTTGTATCTCATATAATCCAATTGTTTCTGTTGAAAACACATATCCATTTTCTTCTAATGTACCTGTACTAACTTGGCCATTTATAGTCCAAGTCATTTGAATATTTTGAATAGTATTTCCTGCTGAATCTATTGCTCTAGGATTTAAGTTAAGTACTTCATCTACAGTAAATGTCATTCCATGCCCATCTAATAAAATTTGATTTAATTCTCCAGCGGACACTAATATGTCATATTCTGATGCGAAAAATTGCCCAGTCTCCTGATATGTATATTCGGAAAATATCTTCCAAGAGCCTACTGTCCATCCGTTAAAAATTGCTCTATCTCCTAAATCTGTGAGCCATTCTGAAGCTACGATATTTCCAGTACTCCAATTACCCATTACTGGCCATTGATTTCCATCAGCATCAACTAGTACTGATTGCATCTCAACAGATTCGTCAGATGTAATTAAGATTCCATCCCCAATTATTGATAACCTAATTGGAGCTCCATGCGATATATTGAATGATAATTCTGCTTCAATTCCAGACTCTTGTACAGAAATATTATGCCAACCCGTATGTTTAGGGTTCCATGTTATTTCATTAGAAATAGATAACATACTACCTTCGGGATAAGTCCAATTTTGTGTTGGAGGATATAATGAAAAGATATTTCCACGTATATCTTCTCCTTGCAATGTAATTATTGTTGATTCATCTGATGAAAAATTTTCTTTCGATGAATGAATGATTAAGTTCTCAACATTACCTTGTATCACATTAACTGTAATTGATTCATTAATACTTCCAGCACAAGCCCATATATTTGTTTGGCTTAGTATTCCTGGTGTAAATCTAGCTTGCTGTAAACCAATTATTGGAGTAATTGAACCATATTCTGTACTCCAATCTGGATCTATTCCAACTACTGCACCACTAGAATCTTTTAACGTGGCCTGAATCAATAATGTTTCATGAGAAGGTAAGGTGACTGTTGATTGTTGAAATTCTATTGAAACAACATTTGGAGCATCAACACAATCCGAAGAACTACTATAAAAATCATGTTTTTCACTAAGTTGAGGGGTATCATCCCCTAAATTATATGCGAAAAATATGACGAGTGAAATCAAAAAAATCGACAAGATTACTCTAAACCGCACTTCTGCCACCGAAGATGCGAGGGGTTTTAATTCATCAAAGGCTCGCAAAAATTAACAAATTTAATGACAATGTTCATGGGTTATTGATTGGAAGTCTACATGAGTGCGATGGACGAACTATGGGTGGAGAAGCATCGACCGCGAAGTGTAAATGAAATTAAAGGGCAACCTTCAATCGTAAGTAGGCTTCGTGCATATGCAAATAAAGGTACATT
>PAAW01000066.1 GCA_002699515.1 Methanobacteriota archaeon | reverse complement strand
TTCATATAACATATTTAATATTTGTTCCCATTTTTCATATATCAGTCCCTTTTTTCTAATAAAATTTTCTATTGCTTTTTCTTTTAACATTGGATAATATTTAAAAGAAAAATCATCAATATTCATATTAGATGTAAAAAATGCCTTTATACTTAATGGTAAATCAAATCCGGTATCTAATAATTTAAAATATATATTATACAAATTATGAGTTGATATTTTTAAATTTGTGTATGGATTTGTCAAATGTACAGGTTTTGTAAATAAACCACTACTATTAGTTAATGATTCGGTCCAATAATTAATTATATTGCTTAATCTAAATCTATATCTAGTATTATTTTCTAAAATAGTAATTTTGTATTTATCTTTAAAACCATCTAAATCATTAAGATATAAATCAGAATTACAACTGTATAATACAGATTTTTTCCATTTATATCTTCTTACAAATGAAGACAGTTTATTTTTTATTTTTTTGAATTTTACAAATAATCTACCGATAACTATTATATCATCAGAGTCGAGAAATTCATTCTCAAATAAAAGATGGTAATATATTTTTGGATCTGATTTTATATTTTTAGTTTGAAAAATAAAAATATCTATAAAATTACAAGATATATCATTCTTCTTCATAATTTTTGTCATAATATTATATGTCATTTTCATTTCTTATAGTATAAAATATTGTAAGAAATTATATTAAAAGTCTAAATCGTAATCGTCATCAATTTCTCCTGTATTATTGGAATTGATATGTGAGGTGGTACCACTGATAGCAATATTTTCTTTAGAGCATACATCATCAGGATTTTCAATATGTAACATATCGTCAATATTAGTTTTTTCTTCTAGTTCAATATCACCTAATTTATTCATTTCATCAATGTTAAGAAGAACTTGAAAGCTACTAGTTCCAAAATATCCATCCTGTCCACACATAATATTAGCAGAAACTCCTGTGAGTAAATCAAGTTCAGCGTGTCTGGCGGCTTTTAAGAACATTTCAGGTGTTTCCTCAAAACTAGCCTTAGCAATAGGTCCAATATCATCATTATTAATTCCATGGCGGAAAATACTTACCATTTTTTTAGTAGCACACATTCTGTCACATAACATTGACATATGGTGATAATTAATATATGTAGTATCTGAAAAGGCTTCTGCTAATTCATTATAAATACATTGTCTTGCAGCTTCAATGCCTAATGTTTTATATACTTCTTGAATAGCATTACTATAAGTGCGTTTACCGTCAATATAATCGATTGCTAATATTTCTTTCAAGTTACTTCCAACAGTATCTAAAACCCAAATATCTTCAGGTACATAATTACCATCTTTTTCTACCATATAATTTTTGATTGTGCGAATAATAATTCTAGGAATACCTTTAATACCCTTGAGGATAATGTTATCTAAAATATTTTCTTGTAAATTTTTCAATAAATAAATTTCATCTGATTGGTCTAAACTTTTTTTCTTACTAGTCATTAAGGCTTTGGAGTTGATTAATCTTATTCTGAAAATTAGGTTATCAGAATTGAGGTCACTAAATACACATTGAACTTTACTTTTTAATGAATTGTTGATTGCGAAGTGAATATCATCCATAGTAATATTTCTATCCATCATTTCTTCCTTAGATAATTCAAATCTAATAATCCATTTGGAGAATTCTTCTTCTACTATGTTGTCTTCTGAAGCTCCACTATCAGTCAATATTTTTTGAAATTGTAAATATTCATTTATTAATACAGTATCCGCATCAACAAGGGTAGTAGATAATTTGGGGTCAAAACAAATACTTACAGATTTTGTAATATCCCGAATACTAGTATATTCGAGTGAATATTTAATTTCTTGTGCTCGTTGTAAATCTGTTTGTTCTTCAGGTTTTAAATAGATAGTTGTGGATGGTTGTTTGGGATTTTCACTTAGTGATAAAATTTCTTCAATTCGAGGAACACCACGAGTTACATTACTTTTACTTGCTACACCAGCAAAATGAAATGTATTCAGAGTCATCTGCGTGGTAGGCTCTCCAATACTTTGTGCGCTAATCATTCCAACCATTTCTCCGGGGTGAACAATTGATTTATGATAATTTAAGATGAGCGTCTCAATAAGCATAATCACAGCTTTTCTATTAAATCTGCGTATCATTAAAAGTTCTTTAGATGTAAGATAGTAATACCAAGCCATCTTGAATAATTCAGTGGGCTTTGTTAATTTATGATTTTCTAATGATTGAAATGCGTCATCAATTAATTCATACATTTCTAATGGCGTAATATTGACAATAAAATCGGGTTGAATGTGTAATTGGTGTTGAATATTATTCATAATTCTGTGAAAGTGTACTGGGATATGAACAGTTATTTTTTTTTCGTTATTAAATACCTTGGTCAATAAATGTTTTCTCCATTTTATCATATTACTTATTAATCCTGATAATTTATTTTGTAATTTAGGTTTTTGTTTTTTCATTCTTTTTCGAGTAGCTTCATCATAAGTAGTTGTAAATATAGATTTAGAAGTATCGTCTTCTGGAACAGCCATATGTGCGTATATTTCTTCCAAACTCATACGAGTTAATGGTAATTGCTGATTTTCTGTTTTCATTGGATTAATATTATCGTCTCCATATTTAAATTGAATGATTTTCTTTTTATTATTTCTTACGGTCATATCATATTCCACTTTCAGGTCCTCCTGTCCCTTAATTAATCTTCTCTGGATATATCCTGTTTGGCTTGTTTTTACAGCTGTATCAATTAACCCTGTTCTGCCACCCATAGCATGAAAATACACTTCTTCTGGAGTCAATCCTTGAATAAACGAACTTTCAACAAACCCCCTAGCAGAAGGTGTGTCATCAAACTTGGTGAAGTGTGGTAATGTTCTATCTTCAAATCCATAAGGAATTCTCTTACCGTCAACATTTTGTTGGCCTAAGCAAGAAATCATTTGTGCGATATTTAAAGGACTTCCTTTAGACCCGGCGTTAACCATAATTACAAACCTATTATCCGCAGATAAACTAGCTTTTCCAAGTTTACCGGCTTCTTTAGCAGCAGCATTAAGAAGACCATTTACTCTTGTTTCAAATTCTATTTCATTAGATTTACCAGTGGAATTTTCAAATATTCCAAGATGTAAGTTATCAATTAAATTTTGAACATCTTTCTTTTTAGAGTTAACTGCTTTAATAATTTTTTTATTTGTATTTGTGTCCGCGATAAGGTCACTGATACCAACACTATATGCGCTTAATTTCATGTATTCAGTTACAATAGATTGTATATTGTCTATGAAATCAGCAGAATCTTTAAAACTATAATCATTAAATATACTATGAATTAATCCTGTTGACCCTTTGCCAAGAGAACCCTTATCTAATTGTCCGCGCTTGTATTTTCCATTAATAATTTCAATAATATTATTGGAAGTTTTATTATTTTCTTCGTTTTCACCATATAATCCATTTTTAAACTTAGCGGATATGGGTGGTAAGATTTGACTTAAAATTTCAAAACTAGATATTTGTTTTTTGCTATTTTTAAATAATTCAGGATTAACATTATCAAAATACATAAGTAAATTCATGGCGTGTCTTGTATCAAATTTGATATTTTCTCTAGTAAATCTAGAACAACCCAATAGAGAATCTTGAAAAATACCAACAATAGATTTATTATTTTGAGGTGAAATAATTTGTTGAGGAACAGCGGCAAGATATAAAAGTTCTGCTTGACTTTCTTCATCTTGTGGTCCGTGCATATTCATTTCATCACCATCAAAATCAGCATTATATGGCTTGGTGTCAGCTACATTCATGCGAAATGTGTTACCAACCTTCATTATTCTAGCAATATGACACATCATACTCATTCTATGTAATGTAGGTTGTCTGTTAAACAGTACAGGATCTCCATCAATTAAATGTCTGTGAACAATATCACCTTCATTAAGATTAAGCGTATTTCTATCAACATATTTAAGTGAAATACTTTCTCCTGATTTTCTTTCTAATACATTTGCTCCGGGATATTTTGTTGGTCCATTCAAAACCAACTTAGTTAGATAATCTTTATTTCTTTTATTGACACATGTTGGGAATGTAATATTCATAGCAATTTTTTTAGGAACACCAAGTTCTCTGATTCCTAAGTTAGCATCGGGAGTAATAACCGACCTAGCACTGAAATCTACTCTTTTTCCCATTAGGTTACCTCTTACTCTCCCAGCCTTGCCTACCAATCTTTCCTTTATTGATTTTAAAGCTCTACCACTTCGTTGAGCTACAGCAGCTACTCCGGGTATTCTATTATCAATCATTGTAGCCACATAATATTGTAACACAGTTGTCCAATCTTCAATTACCTTTTCATTAGCATTTGATTGTATTTTGTCTAGCAATGTTTTATTTGCCTTGATAATATTGACAATAATATGCGAAATATCATCTTCACTTCTTTGTTGAGAATCATGTTTTACAGAAGGTCTGACAGCCGGAGGGGGCACTGCTAGAACTTGACAGATAAACCAATCTGGTCTTGACCAAATTGGGCTAAATCCTAAAAATGTAACATCATCGTCACTTATTCTCCTAAAAATCTTTAAAACCATTTCAGGTGTTAACCTCATGGTTAATTTGGGGTGGACAATGCCGTCAGAACCGGGGATACCGTCTGTATTTTCCCATTCGGCATATAAATTTGCTAATCCTTCTTTATAAATCTTACGGGGTTGTTTACATCCACAACCATCCTCAGTTTCATCACCACATCTTTTTATTTTGCTAGAATTCGCGAATACATATTCCCATCTATGACGAGAACTCATATCCAACACATGCTTATGTTTTTCTTTATTTATTTTTAATTTACTACATTTATAACAAACACACCTTAATACTTTTAATATCGTTGTTAAATATTGAATGTAATAAACAGGTCGAGCTAAATTTACATGTCCGAAGTACCCAGGAGTCTGCATATAATTTAATCCATCCGTTGGACAAATTAATCCAGGCTCTAATACACCCATTCTTGGATCAAACAATCCACCAATAACTGGTTTATTATTTATGTACGTATCCCTTGATGTAATTTCAGCTACTGACCCTTTTCTTATTTCATCTGGAGATAATACGCTAAATTGTACCCCAATTATTTTAGCCGGATTCATTTCAGTTTTTGATGTACTAGACATTCTTATATTTATAAGAGATATATTTAGATTGTTTTCAATTTTAAATAAATTAGTAATTGAACACTAAAACACTAAAATTGATTTGTAAAATATTTTAAAAATAAATGATATAATATTTATATATCATGCCGAAAAAACCAAGAGATGATAATAATTCGCCTAAAATAACAAATTATAATTTAAGACGCAGGAAAAACAAACAACTAAAAAAAAAATGTAATAAGGACAGCGATAGCGATAGTGATAGTAGTAGTGATTATGACCCTAAAGACGACAAAATGGAAGAAATGAATCCTAGAGAATTACAAAAATTTATACAAAAAATATTTCCATCAAAAGCAGGTAAAGAAAGAATGAAACAATTAGATAAGATTGATGAACTAATTAATAAAAAATCTAAAAATAAAAAAGAAAAAAAAAATGAGGAAGATGATGAGGAAGACGACGATGAATTTGATGAAGATAATATTTTATATAATGGCGATGGATTTCCAGAAGATGAAAATGAAATCCTTGATGAAGCCATGAAAGATATGTTAAATAATAATATGAAATTTAATATTGTATTTACAGTAAATGATAATGATGTTAATGAATTTGATTTCACAGATTATGAAGAGGATGAATATGATTTTGATGAAGATGAAGAAGAAGATGAAGAAGATGATGAAGGTGAAGATAGCGATGAGGAAGATGAAAGTAAAAAAGAAAAAAAAGATACACGTATGGATAATCTTAAAAAAAAACCAATAGACGAATTAACAGAAGAGGAATGGTTAGAATTGGCTAGTGAACAAGAAAAAGAACTGCGAGAAAGCGGAACATATTATTCCACAAAATATAGTAAAAATGATAGTATTATGCTTAAAAAAAAAGGCTGGTCTGAATTTAAAAAAGGGAAAATAGTCAAAGTTAACAACCATAAGGTAAGAAAAAAAGTAACATATAATGTTAAACTCAACAAAAAATTTAATGATAAAACTATTTATAAAAATATTTTATCAAATAGGTTAAAATTACCAAATAATAAAAAAGATGTTTTGACTGAATTAGAAGAATTAGTCAAAGTTAGTAAAGGTAAAGGGAAAAAAGCAATGGAAAAAAAATTTAAAGAATTATGCGAGGCTAAAGAAAAAGAGGAAGAAAAGGTGCGCAAACAAAAAGAAAAAAAACAAAAAGGCAAAAATTTTATTAAATTAAGAAAATTAATGCGAGAGCGTAATACAAGTAATGATTATAAATATTTTAAAGAAATGAGTTTAGATTCACAAAAAAAAATTTTACTTAAATTGGAAGATGTAAATAAATTTTCTAAAGTTGAAAAACCTTATAGAATAGCTCTTTTGGAATCAGATATTCCTGTTGAATTTAAAGCAGATGCTTTAAAAAAAATTAATACATTGGATTATATGGACCCAGGTTCTGGTGAATATTATAAAATTAAAAATTGGGTAGATACATTTATGCGTATTCCTTTTGGAAAACATATGAATTTACCTATATCAATTAAAGATGGACCTGAAAAATGTCAAGAATTTATGGAAAATGCTAAACAAACATTAGATAATGCGGTGTATGGTCTTGAAGACGCTAAAATGCAGATTTTACAAATGGTTGGACAATGGATATCAAATCCAAATTCTTTAGGAACTGCTATTGCTGTAAAAGGACCCCCAGGAACAGGTAAAACAACTTTAATAAAAGAAGGTGTAAGTAAAATCTTAAATAGACCTTTTGCTTTTCTAGCATTAGGTGGTGCTACAGATAGTAGTTATTTAGAAGGACATTCCTATACTTATGAAGGAAGTGTTTGGGGTAAAATTGTAGATATTTTACTTAAATGTAAATGTATGAATCCTGTTATATATTTTGATGAACTAGATAAAATTAGCGACACGCCCAAGGGAGAAGAAATAGCAGGTATTCTTACACATTTAACCGATACCACTCAAAATGATAAATTCCACGATAAATATTTCTCTAATATAGATTTTAATTTAAGTAAAGCAATGTTTATATTTAGCTATAATGATGAAAGTAAGATTAACCCTATTTTAAAAGACAGAATGTATCGTATTAAAACAGATGGATATAAAACTGACCAAAAATGTGTGATTGCTCAGAATTATTTAATTCCCAAAATTCAAAATAATATTAATTTTGAAAATGGTCAAATTATAATTCCAGATGATACTAAAAAATATATATGTGATTCACTTACAGATAATGAAAAGGGTGTTAGAAACTTAAAAAGATGTTTAGAAATAATTTATACAAAACTGAATTTATATAGATTAATGAAAAAGGGTTCTAGTTTATTTAGTAAAGAAGAAATAATTAATGTCGAATTTCCTTTTACAGTTACAATAGATATAGTAGATAAATTAATCAAAAATACAAAAGAAAATAACACACCGTTTGGAATGTATCTTTAAAATAATTCCAATAATTTGTTAATAAATTTTTTATACCAAGGTCTGAACATAATATTTTTATTATTTTTCATATCGTTATATGTCATCCATTTTATCATATCTTTTTCATATAAACCATTCTTATTGTTTATTAAATATGGTTTATTTTTTTTTATGTTTAAAAATTTTTTACGAAATTTTTTAGGTAGATTTATATCAAAATTAATAATAACAATATGAGTTCTATATCCATTTAAGGTTATCGTTTTTATTGAATTATTTACTAATTTTTCTATTTGTTTTTTTGAACCTAAAATATTATCAGATTCTTCAAAACATTCTCTTATAGCTGTTTCTGTATAATTTTCATTATTATCTTTTGAACCCCCAAAATCACTCCATAATCCACCATCTTCTTTACTATTTATATATTCTCTTGAAAATAGAAAAAATATACGACCTTTATAAAAAGCAATAGGTAAGACTCCTGCGCCCATTATACATATTTACTATATTTTTTTTGACAAAATATTTTACTAATATATATATATATATGGCTAAGACGCGTAGAAATTCTATAAAAAGAAAAATAAAGAGAAAAAAAAAAGTTAAAAAGAAAACAAAAAAAATAAAGAAAAAAAAACAATTTGTAGTGGGTATAGTATCGGTCCCTTTATCTCCAAATAAGAAATATTTCAAGGTTTGTGGAGATTCTTATATAGCTTCATCTCATTTATCGTGGATGAAAAGTCAGGGTATTGTGCCACTTATAATACCTTATAATACAAAAAATATTAATTATTATTTCAAAAGAATTCATGGTTTATATCTTCCAAGTGGAGGCGCATTTGCTGGAACACAGAAAACATTTTATAATTGTTGTAAAAAACTCATGTTGAAAGCAATGAAAGAAAATGATAAAGGAGTATACTTCCCTGTATGGGGTTGTTGTATGGGATTTCAACAAATGCTTATTCTAGCAGATGGTAATGATGATGTTGACAATTTTTTACAAAGATTTGATTCATATAATAATCTTTTATTACCAATTAAATTTACAGAAGAAGGTAATCATTCTAGATTTGTTAGA
>PAAW01000065.1 GCA_002699515.1 Methanobacteriota archaeon | reverse complement strand
AGGAGCAACCTCTTCTTCCACTTCTTCTTCAATAATAGGAGCAACCTCTTCTTCCACTTCTTCTTCAATAATAGGAGCAACTTCTTCTCCAACAAACACATCAGTTTGGTCACCAAATCGTTGCATATACATCATTCCAAATCCAAAAGCAACAATTCCCAGTGCAAGCCAGGTTAATGATTGATATAATGAATTATCAATGGTGCCCGAAAGAATAAACAAACTTAGTATTGAGCCAAATCCCCCAATACTTCTTCTCCATCCTGAATCAGTCTCTTCTTGGAATCCTTGTATTGCCACAGTGGCTAAATATATTGAAATTATACCCCAACTTAAAGATTCCATATTTGCAGTATTCATAATCCAAATAATTCCTGAAATGATAAACAAAATTGACATGATTCCTAAACGATCTAACCAATCAAAATATGTTTTTTCGTCTTCAAATTCAAAACTATCCCAATTCCAAGCAAGATCTGATTTACTTGAAATGTAAGTAAAACCAATACCTTCCACAATAAATACCAAACCAACAAGAATATTTTGCATATCTTCCCATCTTGTATCATCTATTTGTTCTACTAAATTCCACAAGGCAAACGCGTGTAAGGCAGGCATTAATAAAATTAAATTATATTGCCCATTCTTTTGAATTTCCCAAGTAACCCATACAGCACCAATAATTGTACCAATTCCAAATACAGCATCCCAACTTAAAATTAAACTAAGCACAACCCAATATTGTAAATTAACAAGTAATTTCTCTCTACCTTCTTTAGATTCTAAATCTACAATTAGCTCGTGTGAGGGTCTTTTTCCTATAACATCATCAGCCCATTTATACAATAATTCAGATCGTGCCAAATAATGTAAAGCCAAACTAAAAACACCCGTTCCCAATAGGCTATAAGAAAGAATTTCAGTTCCAGACCAATCAGTAAAATTAGCATCTTGAGTAAACCCTACAAGTAAAGAGACTGTTGCAGCAATTGGAGCATAAGGGATAAAATTTAATTTTCCAGTAAACCAATTTTGCGCAGTCAAACCAAATGTAATTATCAATAATAACCAGGCAGCATTTGGCAATACTCCCCACATACCAATAGCTAACCATACACTTGCAGCAACTATTGGCATTTCACGAATAGGAGAGGTGTCCATTTGTCTATCAATCATAGATTTTATTAATACTGCTGAAGCAGTTATTGTAATAATCAAACATGAAACCCTAGGCATCCCAAGAACGGTTAATTCTTTCAAATCATAACTTGTAAAGTCTATACTATCCAGTAACATTGCAATAATACTGCCATCACTAACCATATAATCTTCCAATACGATTAATGTAAATGGTGCTACGACTAACACTGCAAAATGTCGATATTTTATTGCATTGAAAATTACAATGGTATATAGAACAATAAAACCTAAACCTCCACTAGTGTCTAATAGGGCTAATGCTAAAATCCCAAAATAAGTCCATTTATCAGTATTATAGGCCTTTTCACCTTCTATTTTTAGACCCCTCTTAATTAAAAGATATGTTACAACTAGAGGGCCCAATATTAATAACATATCAAATACAATATTACTTAAGAAAACATCCCCAAACAACCAAATTTTATGGCCAATATCATTTGAATCTACCATTTCAAAATATTTCCATTTCAGATCATTTAACTCTAGTGATATAGGGAACGCCATAAACACTAGAATCCAACTTGCCATGGCTCTTTCTTTTGCAGAAACTTCCTTTTCCTCACTAATTTCCCAAAGTAAAATTCCTAGAGGTAAAGCCATTAATAACACCCAGTATAATTCATTACCAGTGAATTTAACAATAACCTCACTAATGGAGATTGAAAGTAAAATTAAGGAACCAATTAAAGAGATACGGCCTATTTTTCCCCATCCATTTTCACTCCACACATCATCATCTTCTTTGGTATCAACTAACCAAGTTCCATTCTTCATATCATATACTGGAACTTGCTTTTTACCGCTATCGATACACCAATTAAACAGATTTCCAATATCAAACTCTAAAGATTTATACCTACGGAAACCTACCCAAATTACCAATGCTAATGCCATTAATCCAACATTATATCCATCTATAGCAGCATCAATATTTTCAGGAAGAGGTAACGCTAATCTTTCATTTGCAGTTAGAATTATTGTTAAGATAATAGAAACAAAAAGCGCAGCACTACCTTCTAAACGATCTTTTACACTTTGGGTATTTGCAGCCAAATCTAAAATTCTCCAAGAACTAGCAATCATATATAGCACCAATAACCAAGAAACAAGAACTTCCCCGTTAATTAAGATAGAATCAGATAATACAATTATCCCTACCCCTACAAAATGTGCCCAATTTTCAAGGATATTTCTACTCCTAGAAAACTCTCCCACTATAATCAAAATAACTGCAATTAAAATTACATATTGACTTTCTATAAAGTCTACATCCCCCCAAACATTTGCAGAATCTTGTAAGAAGAATGAACATGCAGCAGCAATAAAAGTGGCATTAGCAACCCAACTACGTGTGGCTTTTGCCCAGATTAACATGTATGGTAATACGATAATCGTAATTCCCCATGCAACAAGACTCGCACCAGGCTCTAAAATCCAAATACTTGCAGCTAAACCAATCGGCATCCAAGGGATTCTTTGTTTATGGACCGCAGGGAAATATGCCAATAATACAGTAATCCAAAGCACACTTTGAAGATTGATATATGTTGCAGCATCACCAAGCATAGATTCTCTTATAGGTCCCAAAATTAAGTTCAGATCCCCCTCTCTTGTGATAATAATAGCAATCAAAACTTCTGCTATTAACAAAATGGAGGTTAATTCCATTAACCCTTTTCTTACTCTTTCATCAGCTGCTAAATAACCCTGTCCAATAATGATGAACACAAGTAAAGAAAGGGCCCCTCCCTCCCCTCCAACAGGAGCATTTTCATTCAAAATTTCATATAATAACGGAACAATTCCTGCAACTACAGCTACGATTGAAAATACAAATCCATTATTTGATTCCAGTGCAAGCCACATTGAAAGCAAACTCATACTTACTATTGAAATCCCTAATTCCCAAGATACAACATCATTAGACCATGAGAGCCAAGGGCCAACTCCTGCAGCAATTAATGCTAGAGGGGTAAATGAGATTATTGCCCAACCGAAAGAAGTAGAACCCTTCAAACCTTTCAAATATTTATATTCAGATAGGATTAAAGCAATACAAGCAATCAATTGCACATAAATCCCATTAGCAGAAGGAGACCAATCTTCATCTGCATAAGGAATCCCTTCAACTAATAGCCAATCAACTCCTTGTGATGCAGCAATTCCAATAAGATATCTTGTTCCCCACAAGATTCCTACTGCAGCAAAAAAGAAACCAACCCCAAGAAGATAGTCGTGCACAGAATGTAATCCATCTCCTCCCTTTCTTCTTTGCATCTCTACCAAAGCTATTGCCATACCTGCAGAGATTATTCCTCCAACACCTAAAATTAAGAAATTTTGATTTGTTGCATTTTCTGCAAAAGCAATGGACATAATACCCCCCCATATTGCCAACATTGCAATACCATACATGATCAATTGAGCAAACTTTGCAAAAGCATCAATATCTTTCACCCCAGGTTGTTGGATTTTTAATCCGACTGAATTCACAGGTGCAGTACCATAAATACCACCTTGAGTTTTTTGAGGGATGTTTGCTCTACTAGGCCTTGTGGGTTTTGTTTTCTTTTCAGACATCTAATCAGTAGGTAGTATGTGTCATTACTAATTAGTCTAACTCTATTTTTAATAAATCAAGAGACATATTCAAAGACATCCAGTTTAACCACCTGACATGTTGGAAACAAATATCTCTAATGAATTAGACGGAGGAGGCTATGGGGGAACTTTACCCTCTGGATGGTTACAATGGTTACTTTTTATTATTGGAGCAGGCATTTTAATTTTTGGAATTATTATGACATTCTTTGGAGAAAATGAACCACTTCCAATTTTAATTTCTATTGGAGCATTAATAATGGGATTTTCAGCTTCTTCCAAACTTCAAAAAAAACTGAGAGAGTTACGTTCACAACTTCGCCCCTCTGAAGTTAATTGGCAAAAAGAACAAGGAGGAACAGAATTACAGTCTTTTTGGAATTCTGCAACGATAAATAAACCAACAATCGATGATAGATCGTGGGTTTTTCCAGCACCGCAACAAGAATCTTGGCATTTAGAAACAAGATATCATCCAGATAACCCCGAAGAACTAATTCCTGAACACCCAAATAAAATCGGAACCCCAAGACCCCCCACAATTTCCAATTACGCATTATCAACGCCAATCGCTTTTGCTTTTTTTGCATATCAATTAATTTTGGCAATGGGAGGAGATGGAGAAATGATGCCAATTTATATCCTAATTGGGCTTTCTACACTTTGGCTTTTAGTTTCAGTATTTATGTGGAAAAGAGCACAGGCAATGATGGATATGCCAACATCAAACATACGCTCAGCAGCCATAGGGGGGGCGGAAATCGTGGGTCAAGTTAGACCAGGGCCTTCATACCCCGCAACCGTAATTGTTGATGGCGACCAATCAAAATCAGTAAACGATCTAACCTCATGGAAATGGAACTATGAAGTTTACAAATGTAGGACAGTTACCGATAAAGATGGCAATACTAGACAAGAATGTAGTTGGCACCAAGTGAGGGCTGATAACGGAGGAACAAATTTTACAGTACATGATGGAACAGGTGGATTGGCGGTTTTACCTAATTCATTTAGTGCTAAACAATATGGAACACATTTAATTCAATGGGAATGTAAACACGACCTAAGAATGAAAGGGCTATTTACAAACATAATGATGTCGGGCGATATTAAACGGCACAGATGGACATTATGGGGATTAAAAATTGGAGACCCCTGCTATATGCTAGCCACATTAAGAACAAGAAATGATCAAGACTTAGCATCCGAACAAATTGATAGAACTTTACAAAATGCATTGTTAGAAGCCGTTGGAGAAAAAGCACCAGGATTCAAACCCAGATTAGAAAAAGGTACTGAATTAACCGCACTAGCCACTGCAAAAAGCGATTTAGAGTATCTTATAATTCCAACACTTGCATTATTGGCGTCAATAATACTGTTAGGTGTTTAGGTACACCAACTAGGTTTACTACTTTGGTAAGAAGGCACAGGCTCACCCAAATTCACCCAATCAGCCTGCTCGTCTAACAGACCCTGAGCAGAATCCCTCAATAAAGCAAAACAGGGAAATTCTAATTCGGTCTCATTTCCGGTAGATGGGTTCACCCAAATCATCATATTATTTCCATCTTGATCCACCATTGAAATAAGATTTATCCACAATACATTATTGTCATTAGTTAATTCATATTGTGCAGTTTGTGTAACTGTAGTTTTTTCCCCATCTTGTAAAGTACTCGTTGCTATTTGAATAAGCTTATCGCCATCAGTTTCCCAAGTTAAAGCACCAGTTGTGTCTTCACTTTGAATAGTCCCATCTTTGTTATATGTGGTAGTTGCTTCATCTGGGCTTCCGTAATTATTAACCCAGGTTCCTGCGACAGGATTCCCAGAAAGTAAAAAGAATACTAAAACACCGATTGCTACAGTAACAGTAACAATTCCCCCAATTAATAAGACTTTTTTATCCTTCCAATCAAATACTTTTTTTGGAGTTGCGGCAAACCCTTGCGTTGGTATTCCCACATCTCCCATGTTAGGAGCACCACCCTGTGCTGGTATTCCCATACTTGCCTGAGTTGGTGTGGGAATATTTACAGGGTTTGAAACAGATTGTGCAGCTTGCATCATTTCATTTTGATCAATTTGTCCATCTTGATTTAAATCAAAATGTGGCGCAACAGCAGCAACTTGTTGTGCGGGCACACCTACTTGAGTAGCAGCATTTTCTATCGCTGTTTGATCAATTTGTTCTGTAGGTACAACATTTTGGGGTTGTGTTGCAGGAATCCATTCCGTTCCATTCCACATCCAGTGCCCATCATCGCTATATATCGGTCCACTCATTTAAATCACCTAAAATTCTACTTTAACACCTTCACGTGCAGCTTGAACAGTTACAGTAAACATATCCCTGTCTTTTGCATTCATTGTATTTGCAACAATATTGGTAGGGATCATATGGATGGAAGCATTCCAATTTCCAACACTTGAGTTGTAAAATTCTCTCCTATCAGAAACTTGATTTTCAATAGATACCAATTCTTTTTGTAAATTCGTAAACGATGAATCCGCTTTCAAATCAGGATATTGTTCCGCTACAAAATTCAACCTTGGCATTAATCCCGCCAAAGTTCCTTCTGCAGCACCAATTCCCTTTACATCTCCTTGAGACAATGCCCCCGCTGCTGCTTGTCTTGCTTTTGCAAATTCCATAAACAAATCTTTTTCATGGGCAGCATATCCTTTAACCATTTCAACTAAATTTGGAATCATTTCGTATCTTTGTTGTAATAATACATCAATATTTGACCAAGCACGGTCAACTTCCACTCGCATTTTTATTAATCTATTATATGTCATTACGTACCAAAGTAATACTAATACTAATAGTACAATACCTGCAATCATCAAGGGGTCCATGGAGACTCCAAAGCATTTCATCGTTTAATTATTTAGAAGAAGGGAAGAGATTAATATCCGAATACAAACACATTAAAATTAGGAAAGGGTATTGGATTGACATCGTCTGAAAACAGAAATAAATTATTAATTGTTTGGCTAATACTATCTTCTTTTGGAATAATGTTTGCAGTACTTTCTTGGATGCAAGAAGCAAAATTAATTCCTTCAACAGAGGAGATGGGAATTTGGAAAGGGGTTTTAGCACTACTTACTGGCTTTGTATTGTATGGGACTATAGCACACAATATAACTGGAGGGCCAGGCGACAAATAAATTTGAAAAAAGATCACCAAACCGATTCTTTTATTATCTTACAAATCAATGTTATATCAATGAAGGGGCAACTCACCAAGGAGAGTAAAAAAAAGAAACAAAAATCAAAGTACCTTTGGGCAAATCATATTGTTGAATCTGCACATGACCCAAAAACTCCCCTAATTGAAGGGTAGTGTATACTTTCCATTTTAAAATAGATTAAATAAAACCACTTTATAGGAGTGGATGAAATTATATGGAAAAGTCAGAATTAATCGAGAAACTAAATGATGCATTAAGTTGGGAATTACGTGCAATAAACTTGTATGCGCATTATTCTGCATATGTTCAAGGAATTCACCGTTTACAATTAGCAGGGCATTTTACGGCCGAAGTTACAGAATCGATAGGCCACGCAAACATCGTTCGTTCAGCAATAGTAAAATTAGGAGGAGTGGCTACAACAGAACGAAACCCCCACCCAATTTTACACACTACTGATTATCTGGAAATACTAAAACAAGCGTATGAAACCGAAGTTATGGCGGGAAAGGTATATGGTGAAATTCTAGAAGTATTAAAAAACCATAATGATGATGAATTATATGACTCAATTGAATCGATTTATTTTGCAGAATTAAGAAGCGTGGAAGAAGTAAGAATGTTGCTTAATTAGCGCCGATTTAAGAGTAGTCCTAAGAGCATAGTCCCTCCGCTTATTCCCAATAATATAGAAAACGTTTGAGCATTCAACGAAGCAGTAGCTTGCAAGTTTACACTTAGGGTTGAAACTTGAGTAAAAGATCCAGAACTTTGACCCACTGCTGCATACCATTCCCCAGACTCCACCTTCCAATTGATACTCGAATCTACGGTATTAGGGCCCCCAATTTCAAAGTCAATATCATTACCAGAACAAGTTAATGAGACTTTAGTTTCTGGATCAGGATCACATCTTTGAGCTTCTTCTTTCGAAGTTACTCCCACCCAGTATACTCCTTCCCATTCAGCAGTTACTTCAAGATCTACCACACCCATTACATCTGGAATTGGTAATAGTTGCCACCCAGTGGCAGAAGCCATTGGAGGCATAGAAATTTCTTCTGTTGATTCATAAACGGTATAATCCATTCTTCCTAAAAACGCAATTACTAAAATAATGACTCCAAGGCCAATTAACGCTTTCCCCATAATTTATATCCACCACTCATTCCATTTTAACTTTAACATGTTACTCCAGTGCCCCGAATCCCACAATATCCATGTGGATTTTTTGCTAAATATTGTTGATGATATTCTTCGGCATAATAGAATTTTATATCTTCTTTTAATTCAGTTGTAATTTCTCCAAATTTATTTTCATACAATGATTTTTGAAACTGTTTAAGTTTGGTAGTTACAAGCCCCATTTGACTTTTTATTGTTGTATATATGCAAGATCTATATTGGCTACCAACATCATTCCCCTGCCTATTTCCCTGAGTTGGATCATGATTTTCCAAAAATATTTCTAACAATGTTTCAAATTTTATTTCATTAGGATTATAATTAATTAATACTACTTCAGAATGATTTGTAGTGCCCGTACATATTTCCTTGTATGTTGGATTTTTTACGTTCCCTCCAGCATAACCTACTGCAGTAACATAAACCCCATCTAAATCCCAAAATAATCTTTCAGCACCCCAAAAACAACCCATTCCAAATAATACAATTTCATTTCCTTCTGGGAAAGTCCCCATTATATTCACATCAAGAACATAATGAGGTATTATGCGGTCCAAAGGCCCCATGAAAACTCAAACAATTGAAGTGTATTCTTCATCAGGCATAGATTCAGCTAATGCTAATGCACCTTCTGCAACTTTATGCTCAGGCTTCTTAACAGCCGATACAGAAACTTCTCCAATATCTGAAATGTATTCCGTTACTTTCTTTGCTAAACCTTTGATTTTTGAAGATCCTCCAGCCAAATAGATATTTTTTCTAAATAGTGGTTGGTATTCTGGGTCTCCTCCAGAGATGATTGTTTTAATTGCAGAACCAAGGTGTTGTGCTAAACCATCACATGCAGTTTCAATTAAATCTCCAACGTCTACTGTTTGACTCTTTCCTTCTACAGATAATTCTACTAGAACTTCTTTAACATCTCCTCCAACGTAAGAACTCTTTTCTTTCCATCTACGTACCATATCTTTTGTGATTTGTGCACCAGTATACTTCTTTTCAATAGAACTCATTAAAGATAAATCGACCCAATCTCCAGCTTCAGCGATTGTAATTTGATCATCATCCTCAGGGAAACGTCCAACAATTCTAGCAATATCTGTTGTACCTGCACCACTATCAACAATAATTGAACCCATCAATTCTTGAATTGCGAATGCAACTGCAAAAGGTTCAGAAACCACCATAATTGCAGTCAATTTACCTCTAAGAATACTGACGAGATTTGTTTTATCAGTGAAAGAAATATGGCTTGGTGAACAAATTACCCCATATACTTCATCATATTCATCACATCCAACAGAATCAATTAAGTGAGTTACAAAATCTTTCGCCGCATTAAGATGTTCAGAATCATCTTGTGCAACACCCGCAGCCAATGGCCTATAGATATCACATGCCAATCGGTTTTTTAGCGCATCTTCTCCAAATAATGTGTCTCTTCCTAGCATATTTCTTGCAACAGGATCTTTTGGAGTCCCAACTACAGTTTCTATTGTATGTAAGTCGCCTTTGCTAGTAGCAATTGTTGATTGGAACGTACCCAAATCAATTCCTATGTATAATCTATCTCCCATGTATATTCACCACTCGGTTGGGGAGAGCGAAACGCTTCTTATCCTTGAAGGTTAAGATTCTTCATCATTCCCTTTGGTTGCTAAATCTTTCTGTTTCTTCCACATTATTAATCCAGAAACAAGCATGATTAGCGTAAGTATTGCCCACATCGAAAACACCCCATTTAGTACTAAATTCGATGATTTTTCATTTATTCCATCACAGTATCCGTGTAATTCTAGTAAGTCAAAATTCTTTAATGGCAAAGATATAGAATGCGATTCATCCTTATTTTCTAAAGATAAATAAATAATTTGGCCAATTTCAATTTTTTGCCCCCAAGACTGATTTATTTTTAAAGCGGAAATAGATAAATTCCCATCATCATAAACCACAGCATTATCTCCGATTTCAAAATCAATTCTTCCAGTGGTATCAATACCCATAATCCAATAATTTTCACTAGAACAACTCATTGAAGTTTCATCTAGGTTCCAACTTTTACTAATAATATTTACAAAAGCATGCTCTTTAGATTCACTGAATAAAACCAATAAAGACTCATCTGTAACATCTCCCCTTATAGTTAAGAGATTTTCATCTACATCTAAATAATCAAAACTTAAGGAAGGCAACTCTTTAATTTGAAATTGAGGTATAGAGTGTTCAATAACCAATATTCTATTAGATCCCGTATTTTCTATCCAAGACCACTTTAATTCCATTAATTCAGCATCAGGAGGGACAAGAATCATTTCTGCCATAAAAATTTCACAACCTTGCCAAGCAAGTTCATTAAATCGATATTCACAAGAAAGTCGTTCGGGCATAACTCCTCCTTCTGCCCACGGAAACTCCCATGTAGAAAGATCCCAGGCCATTTCTATTGCAACAAAATCTTCATTAGAATTTTCAGTTACCCACATCCTCCAATCTTTAAGAGGTTCAGGGGCATCCAAGCGCTTAGAATCAAAATTAAATGACATGTGATTTCCTCTACAATCAGTTAATGCTGTAGGCCACCAAATATCTTGCAATGTCCATTCTCTTTGGCTTGAATTCACTCCTGTTAATGTTTCATTTTCAATCGAACATATTGGAATATCGATTCCTTCGCTTAGAGTTTTAAAACCAAAGGGACTATTTGTCAAATTAGCTGAAATATTACGTGGAGCATCTATGGCTAACTCAACCGCTAAATTCCCAGGTTTATTTGTAAAATTCCAATTAAGCGTCTTTGCGGATTCAAAATTTGTTTGTTCATAAATCCCTCCCGCGCCAACATATGTGTACCCTAATACATTCTCAACTACAATATTTTCATAACCCCCTCCATTTATTTTAACTGGTTTTTCTTCCCCAATCCCCTTAACGGCTAACCCAAATCCTAGGCGGTCCCCCTCAATTCCAATACTTCCAGGCGCATTACCAATTCCAACATAACCACCTTTAACAATTACATGAATCCAGTCAACCCCTACTAAATCCTCAAGATTTAAATTAATACCAACTGTAGTTTCATTTTCTGCTGAAGGTCCTTTTTTATCAACAGAATATAATCTTGAAAACCCATCTTCCCCCAAATCATTCCCGTGTGCAATTCTTCCATCAGAAGTAACAATTGAAATTTCTAATTCATCTACAAGATATGGTTCAGGTTTTGCTAACCAAGATAATCTTGCCTCAACATCCTCCTCTCTGTTTATTGTAAAATTCCATCTAATTTCTTCCCCTGTTGATAAAAAAGGACCCCTGGATCCAGAACCATCCCAGGTATTTTGAGTCAATGATGTAAGAGGGGTGACATTATCTTCAATTCTAGAATCTGTAAATAAACTCCAATCTCCATCATATTGGTAACTATCCCATATCCAAACATTATCTATTACGGAGTTGTTTGTTTCGAAAAAATCATTAGGAAGTATTTCTGAAATATTTAATACTCCCCACCCCTGTTCAGAATCGGGAATATTCGAACTAGAAAGAGATGTAGTGGCCAATGAAAGCAATGCTTTCATCAAAGGACCACTCGGAGTAAACCCCCCACTATTGTTAATATTGTTATTTGCGTTAAACAAACCTTCCTCCACCATTTGTTGTATTATTGCTGCACCAGAAGCCGCAATTGGGGTTGACATAGAAGTTCCAGTTAATCCTAATGTTTCATTATTAAATGAATTAACAACTCCATCACTCTTTGCAGAGATGATATTTTTCCCTGGCGCTACTAAAAAGATACCTCTTGTACCTAAATTTGTAGGCCCAACACTAGAAAAGCTCATCATCTCCAAATTTTCACTTTTTGTTGTTGAGCCAACAGCAATTACATTTCTAGCATTTGCAGGCTCCATTAATTGATTACCAGTATTCCCTGGAGCTACAAAAATTAAACTCCACGGGACTTCTCTTCCCCATCCGTCAAAATCCCCAGATCTTTTTGTGTAATTCACTTCGTTATCTCCCCACGAATCAGAATGAATTAGTGCCCCATTTTGAGCGGCCTCTAAAAACAAAACATCAACATTTTCAGGAACCTCCCACCCATTTTCACTTACGACATCTTGCACAAGAAGTCTTGAATTATATGAGAGCGAACTTCCTTCACCAAGTTCACCACTTTCCCAATTACAGGATAAACTACCAGCGATATGAGTGCCATGGCCAAAATCGGAATTATTTGAAGAATCCCAAGAGTCAATTGTTGTATTTAACAACTCAACCTTACGATGTGCTTGTCCAGGAATGCCAACATCAGATGCGTTTTCTCTAAAACATGCATGGTCTAAATCAATTCCAGTATCAGCGACAGCAATTAAAACACCTTCTCCATTTAGTCCCCGCTCCCATAATTCATGATTAGTCAATGACCCAGATTCAAGAAGTGAAGCGGCAACATCATTTCTTGCGGATGTTTCTTTCACTTTTTCTATTTTCCAAACTCCATTAATTTCTAAGTTATTTGGTATTAAGCCCGTAATTTCAAATGATGTTGGCATACTCCCAACATTTTCAAGAGGAGGAAAATTTTTAATTTGTATTGGGTATTGTTTTAAGGATTCTAAAACTTGAATAACACCATTAATCGGAAGGTGTGGCTCTAATAATACACGAAATTTTGAAAAATATAAATTTTCATTTTGATTTGCTAAATCATAATTATTGTAATTTTTAATATTTTTATAATTGTAATTGGGGTTAAATTGGAGATTTAGCGATTCAGACCATACTAATATTGTATTTTTGGAAATTTGTCTTAGTGGAGTTAAACCATCGTTTTCTAATGTTAACCAATCATCATACGTAATATCATGTCCAAATTCAATTATGGATTCTGAACCATAATATGTTTTTTCTGGAGGCAGGATTTCATTATTCGAAACCGCTGAAACAGGTATTAAAACAAGTAATAACATACAGGTAATAAACACAGGAGGATACTTCCCCATAAGATAGCGTAAACGCCAACTCATTTCAGACTTGTTTAAAATCAGATACACTTTTTGACCTATTTTAAACAAATGCCCGCGCCAACGCGTTTAAGATAGTTTGACAAGTCGGAGGTGATATGAAGGCATACAGAGTAACTGGAACCTTGCCCCTAGGAGACGGTGCACAAAAATTTACACAAGACGTTGTCGCCGCATCTACCACAGAAGCAGAACACAAAGTTTTCTCCACATTAGGAAGTAGACATAAACTCAATAGAAGGCAGATATTCATAGAATCAAATACAGAAATAAAACCTATTAAATCAAAAGATCCAAAGGTGATTAATGAATTTAGAGAAGAAATTGCCGCATCTCCCGAGGAAGAATAGACCTATACACACAATAAACAAATCAAAAGGTGATTTGGTGAATAGAGATGAATTAAAAAACATCTCACAAATGAGAGATTTAAACCACCAAAAAATTTCACAAATAGAAGAACAAATTAGTAAATTAGACCAAGTAATTCAAGAGCATGAATCAGTATTTCGTAGCTTAACACAACTTGGAAAGAGCGAAGATTCAGATGATGGCATGGTCCCCATTGGCGCAGGTATTCAAATACCAATTAAATACACAAATGTAAAATCCACAATTATAGATATAGGAAGTGGAATACATGCAGAAAAATCTATCGGAGAAACAATTAATTTAATAGGAACAAGAATAGATGAATTAAAGATATTAATCGATCAATTAGTAGAGGAACACTCTACAACCTCTAATACAATTAAGGAATTAACGGCTAAACTAGAAGATGCCATAAGCACTCAACAACCAGCAAATCAAAAGGAATCAAAAAGCTCAGAGCAACAAAATTCAACAGAAAGCAAATCCCCAAAGAAGAAAAGAAGAAGGTTTGGCGGAGAATTAACACTAGATGATTAGGTGATTAAATGGGACTATTTGATAAATTTAGGAAAAAAGTCAAGACAATTGCTGAAGAAATAGACACAGAAGAATTAACCAGGGAAGGATTAGAGGAAAGCCCCCCATCCGCAAAACCTATTCAAAACGAATTGAAACCTATTCAAAATGAATTAACTGATCCAGAACCTACGGAAAAACCGAACACTGAGTGGGACGAATGGGGTTCAGAAGAAGAAGAGAGCCCAGAAGATCCTTGGAAAAAACTTTCAAAAAAGGAACGTAAAAAATTAAAAAAAGAGGCTAAAAAGGCAAGTAAAGAAGAAAAACATATCACAAAACCAAAAGGTTCCAAAGTCGATTTACAAATGATGCGTTCTACTACGGGAAGACAACTAATCAAAGTAGAACAAGCACCAAGAGGCTCTACAGGTGCAAAAAATATTGAAATTGGAGAAGGAAAAAATATCCAAATTGACCTAGGAGGCGGAGTAGTTGAATCCGGAGGAAGAGTAATCAAAGAGGGAAAAGCACTAAATTTACTCCTTGAAGAAATTGAATGGGCTATGTTGGAATCTGACATTAGTAGTGCGGCAGTATCTGACGTATTGGGATTAATGCGAGAAAACCTAATAGGAAGCAGATTAAGAAAAGGAGCCAATCTTGCCAAAGTAATTGAAGCAACAATAAAAAGAGCACTCCAATCAATTTTAAGGGCTGATTATTGGGATTTTGAAGCAACTATAGAAAAATACATTTCAGAAGGAGATAAGCCGGTCATAATAATGCTTGTAGGGGTTAACGGCACAGGTAAAACAACTACAACAGCAAAGATAGCTTACAAATTGAAGAATAAAGGTTACAATGTGGTAGCAGCAGCTTCAGATACATTTCGGGCAGGCGCAATTGAGCAATTAGAGGCGCACATGGATCGTTTAGAAATTAAATGTATTTCTAGCCAAAGAGGCGGGGATTCCGCGGCCATCGCAAGAGATGCAATTTCTCATGCAAAGGCCAAAGGAGCAGACGTAGTCTTAGTTGATACTGCAGGAAGAATGCAAAATAAAACAAATTTAATGAATGAATTACAAAAAGTTCACAGAGTTACAAATCCTCATTTGGTATTATTTGTCGGAGATGCATTAGCAGGTAATGATGCAGTTGATCAAGCGGCTGAGTTTTCTAGAGTATTAACCTTCGATGGTGCAGTTTTGTCTAAAATGGATACCGATGCAAAAGGAGGTGCTGGATTATCCATTGCACATGTTACAGGTAAACCAATTGTGTTAGTAGGCACAGGCCAGGAATACACAGACCTCCATCAATTTGAACCAGAATGGCTTTTAGAACAATTATTTGAGTGATAATATGCAAAAACATTATGAGGGCTTAGAAAAAATGCATTTAAAGTCCCCAATTAATGATTTGATAAAATCTAAAATCAATATAAGTCAAGGGAAAGCCCAAGTAAATTTCAAAAACTCGACTTCTATGAGAGATGCATTAGGATATATTCATAATGCATACATATTCATGGGATTAGAAGAAGCAGCGTTTTTCGCAGCAAACTCCTTGATTCAAGACGTATTAGTATCTAACAAATCATTTGAACTTATATTTTCCAAGCCGACTAAGAGTGTAGAATTAATAGCCAAAGGAAAATTCGAAGAAAAATCTATGGGGAATTATATCATTTCTGCAGAACTTTATGATCTGGATGAAAAATTAATTGCAAAGGCTAAAGGAATATTCAGAAGAAGTAAAAATTTATTGGAAGATATAAAAAATTATCAATGACGAGTTTTTCGGTAGAAAAAAGGTGGTATAAATGTCTGAAGAAGAATTTTTTACAAATGAAGACTCATATCGTTTTTTTCAATTAGTTCATATGTTTCAAAGAACAGTAATGATGAATTTAGGATTGATGGAATACGAGGGTGAGCGTTTTTATGATTTAAATGAAGCAAAAGAAGGAATAGAACTTTTGAGAATGTTGCAGAAGAAAACAGCAGGGAATTTAGACGAAAAAGAAACCCAGATATTATCTGGAGTAATATCAGAAGTTCAGATGGCATTTGTTAGTGCTCCAGAAAGGGAATCAGAATATAAAAAGAACAAAGAAGAAGAAGACAAAATTAAACAAGCGTTTACCAATCCAAAAGAGGGGCCAGCTGAAACAATTCTAGAAGAGGAATAATTAAGCGGACATTTGATGAACAAAGAATACTTCCCCTGTGATGAGTTGAATGGGATTAGTCACAGATGTTGATGACGAAAATGCACCAATAATTTTGTTGGTGGATAATAATCCAATGTCAAGAAGAAGAATTGAACAATCATTAAAAACTAAAGAATTTGTTTTTATTAGTTGTGAAGATGGAGATAATGCAGTAGATGTTTATTCTGAAAATATGCCAGATTTAGTGATAATGGCATTAGACATACCAAGTATGGATGGTCATGTTGCAGCTTTAGAAATTAGGGAAGTAGATTCTGAGGCCAGAATAATATTTCTTGCACCCGCAAGATTAGCAAGGTTAGCAGAAGATGCTGCATATTCAGCAGGAGCAGTTGCTTGGATTCAAAAACCAGTAACAGCATCATTATTTGATGAGGTGTGGGATAAAGTATTAGGGCCAATTCCAGAAGCACCTGGGCTAGAAGATTTAGACAAATTATATCCTGAAAATTTAGATTTAAAAAAGGGCCAATTACCAGAAATTGGAGACCTACCTCCTCTTGGAGACCTACCTCCTCTTGGAGACCTACCTCCTCTTGGAGACCTACCCCCCCTAATTCCTTCTAATTCTGAGCCTATTTCAGTAGGTAGTGAATCAATAGAAAAAACAGCAAAAAGTTTGAAAAGGAAAGCATTTTTCTTGACAGTGATATTGTTTAGCGGGCTCGTAGGTGGTTTTTTATGGAGCATTTTTGGAGATATTCCGTATCTATAACTTTCTAGTAGTATCCTCATTAATTACAATATATGGGTAAACAATACTTCCTTGTGGTGCTTGAAATACACTTTCAATTTTCAACCCTGAATCTGTTAATAATGTTTCATCTGCCTCAACCAACTTCTTATTTATTGAATTTTGTTTTTTGAAATGGAAATACCAAGTAATTAAAATCAAACAGAAAATTCCAATAAATATTGAAATTATAGCCAACATCTTCATTCACGTCTTTGAAGTAAAGCATTCCAACTAATCTCAGCATATTTTTTTGCAGCATCTTTTGGGTTTGTAGCATTATGTATTCCACTTCCGACAATAATTGCATCAGATCCAGAAAGTATAGCATCTTTTGGATCCCCATAACGTTGCCCAAGCACAGCATCATTTGCATTTAGGTTAACTCCTGGGGTCCAAATCATCTTTCCTTGGCCCACTTTTTTACGTAATTCCTTTAATTCATTTGGGCGACTTCCATTTCCAATAAATCCAAAACAAGCAGAATGTAATTTAGCCATTTTAATCACAGAGTCAGTATATCCCGGCAATTCTAGTAAATTTCCTTCACTGCTCATTTGTGCTAATACAAGGACACCTCCACTTTTACCAACTTCCGACCACGCTTCCTGAATGCCGTCTAATACAGAAATACCAGAGATTAAGTGTGCAGTAATTAAATCAGCCCATGCTCTAGAATTATAAATTCCGCCCATTTGTTTTTTTGCAATTTTTCCGATGTCGCCATGTTTCCGATCTTCAAAAATAAGTAAATTTTTTTCTTTTGCTTTACCAATGAAATCATCCCAAGCATTCTTTGACCAATCGTCAATTAAATCCACATGTGTTTTTAATGCTGAAATGTAGTCACCAACATCTTCAATCAAATCATTTAACTCTTGCATACTATTTTTATCTGCAGCAAGAACAACCAAGCTTTGTTTTTTGCAGGCCACTTCCATGTATTCTCTTGCAATTGGCTGATCACAATTCAACCAGCGCTCTCCCCATATTGTTTCAGGGCTCATTGACCATTGGAGAAGGTCTTAGCAATCAAGATTGGGGTAGTTTTGCTTTTTGTCTTAGAGGAGGGGGGGCAGGAACATTAACTCTATTTCTAAACTCAGGACGTCTCATAGATTCAACAGAAACCGCCCCCATTACTAACCATTTTTTGTAAGTATCAGTTCTATTATTCCAGGTCATTTCTTCCATTTTCTGAACCGCTTTTTTATCTTCATTATGTACTCTATTTACTATTTTTCGAACTTTTGATAATTTTTTCCGCTCTTCGGAATTTCTTAATTGCACAATTAAGCCCAATACAAATAATCCCCCACAAAGTAATGTATTTGGTTGGGTGGAAGAGATGTCAGGGAAAGAGACAGCGCCATCAGTAACAAATTGTAATCCTAGTGCAAGACAGGCAGTACCAGCAGCAGCACCTGCTAGTGCCGCAATTAATTCTCTTGCCTTAATTGTAATTATGTATGTGAAAGCAACACTAATTACTGCAATAATTGTAAATGTTTGATCATCTAAATTATTGCCAATACCCATGTTATCTCCAGTTTCTTTTAGCCATAACATCAGAAGATATACAAGTATCGAGGCCGATGTTCTAATCGAATTCCTCCACCCCATAGCACTCATTCCCCCAAAGAAAATCCCTGCTAAAATTTTAAGCGCTAAAAATAACATTGGCTGCTCACTCGGAGAAAAACCATCAACAAACATTGGAACAATATCTTCTGCAAAATTAACTACCATCACACCAAACATAAATCCCGTAGCGCCGAATACGGCCACTAGATACTTGTTTCCAAAAAAAAGTAAAATAGCACCCATTATAATTAGAGAAACAGCACCAATCATAATTCCTGATGCTTCAAGAGTCTCCCATTCTGGTAGTGCCATGCTTTCTGGTATCATCCATCATTATTAGAATTATTTCATTTTAATCATTATTACGTTAGACATTTATCTAAGTTATTCTCAAGTATGTTTGAGGAGAATGAAAGCAGTCACGTCTATTTTTATAATTTTATTAATGCTAAGTACTCCTCTTTCTGGTTGTTTTGGAAATGAAGAAGAAATAATTAATGAAGAATCAACAATATATCCCTCAATTTGGGAAAGACATTTACTTGAATGGAATATGTCCCATTCCCATACATTTGTACTTGAAAAAGGTCCCCATACCGCTCTTGACGTTCAAGAAGTAACAATTGAAGTAGACACTTCAGGTGTTTGGGAAGGCGGCCCATCTTCTGCGGAAGTACACCTTTCATATTGGCTCCCATCAAATACTGAATTAGGTGAAAAAGTACCTGTAATTTCTGTAGTTAGCCCATACTTTTCATTTGGACAACCTGGCTCAGAATCAACACCTACTAACATAGTAGGGGGCGGACGAGGAGAATTTATTTACGATAATTTCGTTCCACATGGTTATGCTTTTGCACAAGTAGCCGTATTCGCAACTGAGGAAAGCACTGGCTGTTTTGACTATCGAGGAGATGGAGAAGGACTCAGCATAAATACGGCTGTTGAATGGTTAGGTACACAAAATTGGAGTAACGGTAATGTTGCAATTTATGGCAAATCTTACGAAGGAGCAACAGCTTGGGAAGCGGCAGCACAAGGAAACGATCATTTGAAAACAATAGTGCCAATTTCTGGCACCACCGCATTAGCACCTTTACTTTACAAAAATGGAAGCGCAGAAGCAAGAAGTCAAGTAATGCATAGTAATTATGGAGGAAGTATACTGGATTATGACCAAGATGATGTGGATAATTTATGTGGCGATGTATTTGAAGGATTTCTTGCAGGTCCCACAAGATATGTGGGAGGAGAGCTGGATCCTTATATGGATAATTATTATGATGAAAGAAGCCATATCGACAAAGCATTAGGGAAATATAATGGTAGTATCTATTGGGTTCAAGGCTTACAAGATTGGAATGTAGACCCCCATCAAGTATTTGGAGGGCCCCCAGGAGTAAATTGGTATCAAGAATATATTGATAATGGTTATGACGTGAGGGGTATGATTGGTCAATGGGAACATAATTACCCTGATCAATGGAGCAAACACAATGCACAAGATTCTGGATATGGTGGAGAAGCAATCCATAATATGACAAGGTGGGATTGGGCACAGGATCTTTTCGAATGGTTTGAATATTATCTTAAAGGAATAGGCCCTAAACCAGACTTGACAACTCAAGTACAAAGAAATGATGGAGAATGGAGGATAGAAGATACTTGGCCCCCCCTCGATGTTGAAAAGCTATCATTAAGTCTGGGCGAATGTAGTAATGATGGAGCATTTACAGGAGGCGGAGCCCCTGTAGTAGGAGGAGGCCAAACAGTGACTATAGAGTGTCCAGAATTAAGCACATCAGATATTCAAATTTCAGGTTTAGCAACATTGCACATTCCAGCAGTACCAACATTCGATGGTGGTCAAGTTTTTGTGGAAATGCAAGATCTTGAAACAGGCATAAGATTAGGTCATGCAACTATGGATGTTAGATATCATGCAGGAGGGTATGATGCACAAACAGTATTACCTGGACAACAGATTACACTATTAATGGAATTTCAAGCAATTGATGCAATATTGCCCGCGGGTCACGGATTGAAATTTATTATGTCTGAGCAAGGAGAAGATTATCTCGCACCTGCTTGTGGTAATGCTTGTACAGTTCATGTTTTACCTTCAATGTCTACACTTGAACTTCCAATAATTACTCGTGATGGTAGTAATGTACTCATCACTCCCCAAATCGTGGAAGAATGAGGCCAAAAAATGATGCTATTAATTGTAGGTGTGTTGGTAGGATTCCTTCTTTCTTTTGGGATGATAATTTTCAGAGTATTAAACGGTTCATCTATTTACAGTGCTATGTTTTTTGAGGCTTGGCAAATATTAGAGATTGCATTATTTATTAGGCCAATCCATGTTCAAATTTTCATTTTATCTTTTTTATTATTGGGAGGAATAATATATTTAATTAATTATTTAAAATCAAAAAACAAAATTCCCCATTTAAACAATTATTTATCATTAATAGGATATGTAGGTTTAACTTATTTTGTTTGTGAATCCATACAATATTTTTTAATGAATGAATTATTTTATCAGGGGGTATTCAATACAGTACCTTTTTTCTTAGGATATTCAATATTGACTTCTTCAATAATTATTTACCTTTCAAATAATAATTTTAGTATCTCTATTGAAAAACACAAAATTTTGAAATGGTTTAAAACCAATATCCCTCATTTTATTTTTCCATTATTTGCATTATTTTTAATTTTACCAAATATGACTGCAATGATGGGTATTCTTCCCGAACCCCCTAAAATTAATGAAGGAGATTTTGGAAATTTAGAAGGCACATATCCAGTTTATGAAATAAATTATCAATCAATTATTCCAAATGAAACTTATGATGTAATGGTCGATGAAGAAAAAGAAAGAGAGTGGCTTGTAAGGATTTATTTGCCAGGTTTTAAGGAAAAAAATATAGAAAATAAAACGGTACCTGTTTCAATATTCATGCATGGTTTTGCTGAATATGAACCAGATCAATTTATGGATATGGTTAATTCAATAACAAATAAGGGAAATATTTGTATTTACATACATTACCCTTCTTATTTCAACATTCCAGATAGTGAAAGGCCCGAGTTAATTCGTGAGAAGGGAGGGGAAAACTGGCCAGAAATGACTTATCGTTACAAGTTAATCATTCCAGAATTAAATCGTATTCAAAATATAATTGAAAATAATTCCGAACCAGAAATATATTCAGAAATAAAAAATATTATTGGAGAAAACGAAATATCATTTTCATATCTTTGGCTTGGGGGAATGAGTCTTGGAGCAGGAATGTTGCCTACATTAACAACACACGCTATAGAAAATAATTGGGGTAGTTCAGAATTTATTATCAATGGAGAAGTCCCTTCAGTATATTCTACATATCCAGAATATTATGGTAATTTAACAGGGCTCCCGGATCATACAATTATCAATATTTTGAATGCAGACGAGGATCATGTTGTACCAAGGTGTTCAGGAAAATGGATTTTTGAACGATTATTTACTAGGGACGGTGCAGGAAAATTAAATGATTCACAAGCACAGTATATTTTGGTAAATTCAGATCGTAGAGGGTTTCCAAGATTAGTAGCCACACACTATCTATCAGCAAAAGCAGTGCATGATGAACTTTCAGATCAGACCGTTTACAAAAGATTTGACGCACAATCTATTTTCTTATTTGCAAAGGCAAATCTAGATTATGATTTAGCTGCGAACGCTTTACCATATTTTACTGTTCCAGAAAAAATAATGGATGTCGGACAATGGTCAAATGGCGATTTAGTAAACCCTCCAAAAGTTACTAATGATCCATTAGGTATACGAGGTACGACAGAATTAAATTGTCAAAATTAAAATTTATGAAGGGATGTAGCTCCACAAATTCTACAATATATTTTCACACCTTCAAGACGGGGAGGGATTCCACTGATGTCAATTTTATTCCCACAAACAGAACATTTTGCTTTGGCTACCATAATCTCCCCTAAGTCAACCCACATAGTATTCTAATAAAAACCTTGTAATTTATTTCCATGTTTTCTGAAAAGAAATCCATCTTCTTTCTGCGGCGTCCGCTTCCCGAAATCTTCTTTCACATGCCGCAGGATTTCCACATACATGAGTGGGGTCTCTTCCCCTATGAAAATTACAGGCCTTCTCCCACACCCTTCTAGCCACCTCACTGTAATATGTCATTAGTACCTCCTCCTAGGTTCTGTGGAACATTCATGATTACTCCAACCTCTCCTTATAGAATTGTTAGGAAAGTCCAATGGTTTCCATCTCACATTATTTTGTACCATGAGGATATCTTCATGACAATACTTACATTTTGTTTTGAATTTTTTACCCATTTTTCCAACTCCATTTTCCCAAATCAATTTCTCCTAATACATTGTATT
>PAAW01000009.1 GCA_002699515.1 Methanobacteriota archaeon | reverse complement strand
TTCATTGTCATGTTACCTTTCCAATTTGATTCGAAAAATTCGGAAACAGCGCTTCTTCCTGATCCTATTCCACCTGCATGGTATGATTGGTATGCTCCACTTGGGTCTGTTTCGAAAAGATGAATTCCTTCATCGTCTACTCCTCCAATCAATAGTGCTGTTCCGAATGGCCTTGAGCCGCCATATTGAGTGAATGATTGTTTAAAATCACATATTTTCTTGGCAAGTGTTGTAACTGGAACTGAATCTGCATATGTGATCCTGTTTATCTGGCATTCAACTCTTGCTCTTTGTACTAACTGCCTTGCATCCGCAACTAATCCGCTAGTGGCAAAACCGATATGATCGTCAATTTTGAATACTTTTTCGATTGAATCTGGGATTATCAATCTACTATTGATTCTTTTATCGACAACCAATATAACGCCGTCTCTGAATTTCAATCCTGCTGTTGTAGTTCCTCTTTTCACTGACTCTCTAGCATATTCTACTTGGAACAAACGCCCATCGGGGCTGAATGTAGTGATACCGTGGTCATAACCTCTTCCGCTTGGTTGCATCTTCACACCGACTCTTCCTGATAAAAGGGTCTTATCAACCTATCTTGTATAGAAGCACATAACCGTGACATTCATGAAAAAATAGTTATTACGTCAGGTAGTGCGAGTAGCAGTATTGTCATCTGGGGGAAAGGATTCTGCCTATGCTCATTGGTGGGCAACATTACAAGGCTGGGATGTGGTTTCATTAATTACTTGTAAAATAATAAATGACGATAGCATGATGTTTCAAATCCCTGGCACTCAGATTGTAGAACTACAAAGCAAAGTCACCAATACTAATTATTTGGAATTCAAATTAACTGGAAACGAGGAATCAGAAATGTTAGAATTAAGTAATTTTATTGGTGAACTTATGAAAGAAGGAGAAGTACTACAAGGGCTTGATGGTGTTGTCACAGGCGCATTGAGGAGCGATTACCAAAAATCTAGAATAGAACTCATGTGTAATACTCTCGAAATTCGCTCATTCTCCCCTTTATGGCATAATAATTCTTATGAACATATGAAAAACTTAATCGATGATGGGTTTAAATTAATATTGTCCTCAGTTTCGTGTGATGGTTTAGATGAATCGTGGATTGGAGAAAAAATTGATAATGAAAATTTAGATAAATTAGCAAGAATTTCAAAAAAATATAGATTCAACATAGATGGAGAAGGGGGGGAATTTGAAACAAGTGTTATTGATGCACCTCATTTCACTTCGGAAATACATATTGAAGGGCATAAAATTTGGGATAAGGGGAGGGGCTTTTTCGAATTCACGGCCTTAAAAATCAATAATTAAGCGTCATGCTCAAACGCAATGCCTTTCTCGGAGGGTTGAAGATTATGCCATTTTCACCACTAGATTACAGATACGGATCGGAAGAATTCAAGTCCATATGGACAGAAGAAGGAAGACATAAAAGACAATTAGATGTAGAAAGAGCATTAATTTGGGCTCATATGAAACTAGGAAAAGTTACAGAAGAAGATTATAAAATAATAAAAAGTATATCAATCCCAGAAATTGTAACATCAAAAAGAGTTAAGGAGATTGAGTCGGAAACAAAACATGACATAATGGCATTAACAAAAGCAATGGCTGAAAAAGCAGGAGATGCTGGCTGGTGCATACATCTTGGAGCAACAAGCAATGACATTGTAGATACAGCAGTTGCATTACAAATCAAAGACAGTATTGAAATGCTAAGAGACCGTTTATGTGGGCTTATTAGGGTATGCGCTAATCTTGCTAATAAGCACAAAGATACTGTGATGCTAGGTAGAACGCATGGACAGGCTGCAGTCCCAATCACCTTTGGATTGAAGGTAGCTGTATGGACTGATGAATTAGTTAGGCAATTAGATCGAATTGACGGTGCAAAATCACGCATATGTGTGGGTAAATTCTTGGGAGCAGTAGGTACTGGTGCTGCACAAGGAGAGCACGCAAGAGAATTGCAAGAGTTGATTTTGACACATCTTGGCCTTGGTGTTCCCTTAGTGACTACGCAAGTTGTAGGTAGAGACAGGTACATAGAATTCATGTCTTGGATGTGTAATGTATCTTCATCATGCGAGAAAATACTTCAAGAAATTAGAAATTTACAAAGAACGGAAATTGGGGAAGCAGGTGAAGGTTTTGACGTTAAAAAACAAGTCGGATCTTCGACAATGGCCCATAAAAGAAATCCAATTATGAGTGAAAATGCTTGTGGACTTGCAAGAATAGTAAGATCATTTATGATGCCAACATGGGAAAATGCACTATTATGGCATGAAAGAGATTTAGCAAATTCATCAAGTGAACGTTTTACACTTTCACATGCATCAACATTACTAGATGACGTATTATTCAAAACATCAAAAGTATTGACAAATTTATGGGTCAACAAAGATAGAATGATGAAAAATATCACATCTCAAAGAGGTTTGGTAATGGCAGAAAAAGCGATGCTTGCACTAGTTGAAAAAGGGGTTTCTAGGGAAGAGGCGCATGAGGTATTGAGGGCTGCTTCAATGGAATCTATTTCGAAAAGTGAAGAACTAATAGATATTTGTTCAAGAAATCCATTGATTGCAACTAAATTAGATGCGAATGAACTTTCTGAAGTCTTTGAGCCTCATAATCACTTAGGAGTTAGTGTGGAACTTGTTGATGAATGTGTTTCAAAGGCGTTAGAAGCAATATCCTAAGCTAGAAATGCCCACATTAGCCCTAGGGCAGAACCTGTAAATGTGGCCATTAATAATAACAAAGCAATCATTGCATGAGGACCATATTGATTTTCGTCATCAAGCGCAACTTTCCAAATTTTCCATCCCTGGGCAGTGATTCCTGCAATTAAACCACCTTCAACTTCTTCAAATTTCGGCAATGGCTTTCTTGGCACTCGTTCTCCTTTCCTTAAAGGTAAACTCTGGTCGCTCATGATTCCTCCAAACTAAGTGAGCGTATAGCGATTATGTCTCACAATCACTTTACGCTGTTGACTTTAGGATGTTTTGTTAATATGACTCAAATCCACATTTCAGGTAGCCCTGGTTCGGGGAAAACTAGTATTTGCCTTATGAAATCTAATGAGATCTTGTCAGCAGGGGGTAGAGTGTTCTGGGTTTCTAATAAATTAGATCCCGTCAGGTTTTCACAAATAATGGAAAATATCCCTATTCAATATGCTTCTAAATTCCATTCTATGGAATTTTCGGATAATTCTGAAGTATTCGTTACAAAAGAGGTAAATGGTTTCGAGCAAGCAATAAATCAATTAATTATCATGTCTACACAACTACCTACAACAAAACTAATTGTTATTGATGGATGGGATATAGGGATTGGAAGTTCAAAAAAAGAAAGATTTGACAAAATTGAAAGTTTGAAGGAAATTTGTGACAAAAATGGGATTCAATTATACCTTACCTCACAATCATATGAAGACGCCAGTGACAATTTAGAAAAATACAGAATTAGGGCAAAAACAAAATTTGAAGAGATGGGGTTTGAGAATTGGCTTATATACCCACACAATGAGATTAACTCATTAAGGAAATTAATTAAGGGAAATAAAGAATTAGTTTTCAGAATGATAAATGAAGGTATTGAGTACGTTGAATGATTATTCTTTGTATTCGATTCCTTGGGATTCAGCTGCGTCCTCTAGTAATTTTTCCATTTGTTCTAAATCCTCTGAGTTTGGTTCATCATAACGTCCATCATTTTCTATAGAACCTTTTATTGAGTCATTCCCAGCAATGGCAGGACTATTTTCCTCAATGTATCTATCTCTATTTGATTTGACTCTATTATACATCCATGCCGCCATTAAAATAAACAATAAGGTAAAGAAAATATAGACGAATTCCATTTGCACTGCCATGAATGTCCGTCTAGCCCAAAGGTCAAAACAGTATCTGAAATTATTGTCTATCTAATGGCTTTGCCAAGTGTCTTCTTTCCGAAGAGTATGGTTCAACCCACATCCCAGATGTAATTTTCTCCCCTTCCCATAATCTAGGATAATTTATTTTACATTTTTCACACCTTAAAGGCTGACTTTTACCTGAAGATTTTAATTTACTTCCACATTGGCAGTTTGGTCTTTTAATGTCTCTGGGTATTCCTTGTATTAATTTTAAACGCTCTAAATGAATTTCTCCCGAGGGTGATTTTAAACCCTGCCAACCAATTAAGTCTCCACTTTTCAATTTGCTAGCTAATTTGTTTAATGGTCCAGATTCAGAAAATGCAATTAGCGTAAATCTTTCTGAGATTGGATTAATTGCTTCCACTTCAATTAGCGTATACCCCCCTCTATTCCTAACTGCATCGGAAACTAATTTACCTTCATAATCAGATTCAATATGGTCTCCTGTTGCTTGATTAGTACGCCAAATTTGAAACGTACTACATGTTTCATTTTCTTCATATGATTGTAGATGATGGTGAGCAAGTTCTGCATCATTGGGGCATTCGGACCTAATGCCATATAATACGGGACAGGGTGTATTTGGGGCAATTAATATTTTTTTAGAATTAGGATCTCTACTTAATAGGGTGCTGGTGTGTTTTTCAACCATTTCTTTTACTGTGTCGTTTGAAATTATACGTTTACTAGTTATGTTATTCTCTTTTCTATATGCGATTAATTCCCATGTGTGGTCATTTGTTCCAGTCCATGATACTGCTGCCAATGCACCAATCAAACCCTCTATTTTCCCCGAGTTGCTCCATATTTTCACATTCTCATTATTTGAAACCATAGTTTTCGCATATTTAAGGTCTATATGTCCCCTTACAGCAGACCAATAAAAGTCAGGAAATTGTATTCTTGAATATAATAGGCAAGGTTCAGGAGGTACTTGCTCTCTCTTTGAATGGTGGCTACTAACAACTTCATATTTTGATATCTTTTTACATAATTTATTGAACCATTCCTCTAAGAATTGGAAAAGTGCCTCTTCACCTTCTTTTTCTAATTCAATTTTTGTTGCTAGTGCAGCATTACCTCTTGTCCTCTTTGAGGCGAATGGCCATAACCTAACTAATCTAAAATCAGTTGGAACCTCCCACGGAGCTCCAGTATTACTTAATTTTATTAATTCATTAATTAGTAAGTGAAATTCATGAGTAGTACAGCCCCCAGAAAGGGTATCTGTATCATCTAACCCTATCCAAGCCATAGTTAGTGCAGAACATCTCCTTTATCGTTCTTATCTAATATTCTATTAATTACTTCTGATAAACCACTATTTGGATTAACCATGAATGTCCTCACTCCGTGTGATTTACCTGCCTGATAGTCCACATATCTATCTCCTACCATCGCACTCATGCTTCCTTCTTCAAATAACAACGCTTCATCTAAACTATCAAAATTTGAAGGTAGATTTATGCCTAATTCTGATGAATTAAGAATGATATTTCCCGCCCTAAGCATACCTGTGCCAGGCTTTCTAGAAATAGAATTTTCTTCTGGAGAATAAGGAGAATATAATATTAAATCTATCACTGCATTAACATTTAAGTTGCTTAATTCTTCAATCATTTTCTCATGAATTTCTTCTAATGTTTTGTGACTCCAATATCCTCTATTAATGGGGGATTGATTCGTAACTAAACAAGTTCTAAATCCTGATTTTCTTAATCTTGCCAAGGATTTCGCAACATCGGGAAGTAAAACAAATTCATCTCTAGAATTAATGTAATTTTCACTACCTTTGTTTATGACTCCATCTCTATCTAAATAGATTATAGATCCATTCCACGAGACATCATTAGGGAATTTTGTCAAATTTAATTTCTCTCCGATTCCAGACTTATGCCTATAGGGTAATAATTCATCCATGTCTACAACTCAACAACTTGAAATCCCTCTCTTCGACTTAATCGATTCTTTAACAATATGATTTACTATTAATTGTAAATCCTCAATCCGCTCCATTGATTTTGTATCGAATATCAAAGCACAATCAACAATCTCTGCTAATTTCCCTCCTGCTCCCCCCTTATAATTGCCAGTAAATCCAATTGTCATACAGGACTTGCTCTTTGCCATATTTATGCCCCGAATTACATTTTCAGAATTTCCCGAACCGCTATATGCTAAAACTAGATCTCCTGGTTTAAGATAGACATTTAATTGGTTGGCAAAAATATCCTCATATGAGGTGTCGTTAGCCCATGCAGTCATGCCAGAAGCATTATCAGTATGGCATATTGTAGCTACACTCAATTCTTTTGACCAATCTCCTGCACTATGGCTTGGAGTTCCTGCAGACCCTCCATTCCCTATGAAATGTATAGTATTTTTACAATCCATTGCTCGTTCAACTTCGCCAATTATAGTCTCAATTGCCTCTTTATCTAGTTCAGTTAACGCGAATTTTAAATCTGTTAAGTAATTGCTCATGAACCCATCTAATTCAAAATCCATATTAATCCCCTTAGTTGTTGCTGTGGTGGTAGTATATTTACATATTACCACCATATGGATTCTAGACATGGCATTTGATGAAGCGGCACTTCGTCCAATTATTGGATTGTTAGGTATGGTGTCTCTAGGGCTAGCCTTTACAATCAAAAGAAAAATCTCAAAATATTGTGCTGCACTTGGATGGATTTTTGTAGGTATTTATTTTGGTTTATCCTGCCCCTATTATATCAAAATCATGGACCCTACGCTCATTTTAATGACAGGTTTAGCTCCAATACTGGGGCTATATTTAGCATCATATGAATTAAAAGTAAAATATAATCAAGATCATGTTGAAATTGTACCTGAACACATGAAATGGTTAAGAGGGATGATATTTTTTGCAGGTACTCCCTATTTACTAGTGGCGCAAATTCCACACCTAAACAGGCTTGCAATTATTTTTGCGGCTTGGCAAGTTGTATTATTTATGAAATGGACTGGTTCAGGAGACGTTAAACTTGGAGATTTTATTGTGAATACAAGTGAACAACCAGGGAATGAAGTCTTGTGGGACTCCTGGAATGGTAACAAATGGTGGCTGTTTGAACAATTACCTGAAAATGGAATGTTTGTTGAATTGGTTAATTCTGATGGTAGTTCAATAGGTATTAATTTTGTCTTAGCCTGTACTGCCCTTCAATCAATCATTATTTTTGTGGGGGCTATTCTAGCAGTAAATACTAAATTAAAATCAAAGATTCGTGCTTTAATGATAGTAATTCCTCTTATTCATGCCCTAAACTTATTTCGTAATGCAGGATTGATTTGGATGCATTCAAATTACCCTAACTGGGAATGGTTTGGAATAAGTATTTTTGATTTTGGCCATTCTTATGCATCTAAAGTTTTATCGCTTTTTGCAATGTTTTTAATGGCATTGGTTATCTTCGAAATTCTGCCTAAATTACATTCAAATGTTTTAGGTGTTATAGATCCATTTTTAAAAATAATAAGCCCTAAAAAGATTTGAAATTATCTTTTGATAATTCTTCCTGCGATCCTTACTTGGCTTGTCAAAGGCATTTGATGTTCCCATGCAAACTCTTTTACAATCCTCCATGCAATATTTTCTTCTTTGCCAGCTTCCCAATCTGTAACATCAATTGTCGCATTCCTCGTATTTGCCTTGAATGCTGCTATTGGCTCGCCATTGTGAAATACTAAATATGCTGTCCCAAAGCCAAAAAGTTGCCTACATATATCTGAAAAATAAGGATTTAGTGGGTCCGAAGGGGGCAGTACAAAATCACGCATAGGTGCAATTTGGTCACTACGTTCTAAGTCTTCTTTTCTGCCCCAACAAACTTCATTTAAATCATCAATTAAAAATCCCTTAATTAATTTATTTTCATTTTCTAAATCAAATAATACACTTTTCAACTCTTCTGGTTTAAAACTAGGCCCTGCTAATTTAGAAAATTGTTTTAATGTAATTGTTGGGTATTGATTCAGCATATCCGTCAAGAATGTTTTCTTTAGATCCCAAATTTCTATATCTTTAAGCATATTTACTGTTTTAAAACCCTCTCTAAAATCTTGAATGATGTAGCCATTCCTAATTAGTGGTCTAATCACCTTTCTAAATTCAGCACGCTTCATATGATTACGATCCATAAATAATTTAGGATCTGAGTTCTCATCAAAGAAATCTATGGCATCATACAAATAATCGATATTTTCATCATTCACTCCTTGTAATTCTTCTACAGACAATCCTCGCATTGTAAGTAATTTTTGAAAATAACTTAATGGTGCATAAGTATTATGATTTCTTAAATTGATCCCTGTGTGTAATCTTTGAGATGCTGCCATTGATTTCAAATCTACTCTATACATCTCACACCTACCTCTTAATGCGAAATCGTCCCTAATTTCCAAAATAGATTCTAGAGCTGATGTTTCATTGGGCATCCTCGAATCTTGATGTAATTTATGTTTATAAAATAATACTCTTTCAGCCTTCTCTCTAGACATTGGAGAGATAACTCCGCCTCTAATCATCCTATTGCCTGAAATTTTAAATCCGATTCTCTCGAATTGCTCTCTAACGATTTCATCAGCATCAATTATTGGCTCCCCATTAAAATTAGACAATAATGCAATATCTACTAATTGGTCTCTGTAATTGTCCAAGTATATTTCAAATGAATCTACAAAATCTTCCAAATAAGAATAAGGGATTTGCATATCTTTAATTTCTAGGTAATCATTAATTTTAAACATTAAAATTTTCCCAATAGCATCCGTTCCTTTGAAAACAGGCAAATACCATCCTGATTTTAATATATTACGAACTTCCCAAATAAATCTAGAACAAAATGGATCTGACTGAGTTAAAACCCTAATCTTCCTATCTTCTCTCTTATGTGTGTTTAATAATTTATTATCTGCTTGAATGCAATAAAACTCTGTGGGTTCAGGCTGTAATGCAATCACTTTAGTTATTTGTCCACTTTTTTCTAAATCTCTCAAAGTGTCTACTAATTCATCAACACTTCTGGTAGTGTATAATCTAAGAGTGTTAGGTTTAATGGGCCCAATTCTACGAATTAATTCTAATAATGATTCCCTAAATGAAAGTGGATTAATATTAGAAGTAGTTCTGTATAGCGTTATTCTTCTTTTCCTCCCTGGCATTTCTTCAAATTGGTTTACAAGAATCAAATTCCGTTCCAAATTATGGAGTGCATTCCTTAATTGTCTGTGGAATGACTTATCTTCTGATTGCTTTGGATATCCCTCGAATAATTCTATACGAGTAAGTAATTCATCTCCTTCGAATTTATCAAATAATTCTTGCTCTAATTCATTCATAAATGGTTCAGGCCTTAAACCGAGTAACATGGGTAAATTTTCCAAGGTGGTGAACCCTACTCTATTGTGTAATAATCTACCTCTAATGACGTCAGAATCTATTTGTAAATCTTTCCAATCTGCAAATCTAAACTCAGAAACTCGTTCAAGCATTTCCTGTGGCTTTTGGAACATAATGTGGGATGAAAATGCTTTGTATGGGTCTTTATGGATTTTAAAGGACTTGTCTAAAATTAGATTTTGTAATGCTCTGTAAGAAACTATGTCTCCATCTCCTCCTGTTATCTTGTGTTCATCAACCCTAAGGATAAATTCTGCATCTTCAGTTTGTAAGTAAAAACCTACTGAAATTATGTTTCTAACTTCTAGTTCGTGCAATATTGATTCTATTTGGCTTTCTGGAAAGGGCAACCTTTCTGACAACTCTTCAAGTGTTTTAGGCCCCTCACTACCTAGTAATTCACAGATCTTAAATCTCATAGCTTCATGAGGATCTGTGATTGATTTCTTAGCCCATTTTTTAACTTTAAAACCCTCATATTCTACAGCCCATTCAAAGGATAATCCTTGGACTGTGACATCTCTTATATTTTCAATCTCGGTAGATTGTATCATTATTTTCCCTAATGTTCCATGAACTTCCGCCATCCAAGTTCCAAACCATTTATTGTCTAATAAATCACTACCTGTGTTTTTAATTTTGGTGATTTTTTTATCTTCTAAAAGTTCCAATACCCATTGTGAAACTTTTTTCTCTCCAATTTCTTTTAATTTTGAATCATATAATGGGTTTTTAAGATCACTGTCTAAGCCACCCCCCATCTCCATAAGGAGTAATAAATCATCAGAATTCTTGGGAATGGGGACTTTCTCTTCGTAGAATTTTTTAATTTGTTCAATGTCTAATTCGGTTGCAAGGGCTCTTCTTCCTAAAAGTCGCCTTAAAACTTCAGGATCTATGTCTTTAATTAAGTATGCACGAGTGCCCATAGACAATAAATCCTCAAACGCAGATTTATACAATCCCATTCCTAGTTGCGAAGGTAATTTCGTCCTAACCATAGAGATGTTCATTGAGCCAGCCTCTAAACGTGCTAAAAAACCACTAAGTGCCCATGAATCTATATCTTGTTCAAAAATTTCATTCATGGCTTCTTTCATCAATAAACTAGATGCTTCTCCTCTATGTTTTGCTAACAATGCATCTGCTTTTTGTTGGAATTGCTGAGGGGTAATTTCTTCAGAGCCGATTCTTCTTGGAATAATCATAGATCTTCCTGAAACTTCTCTAAACCTTTTTGAAAATAATTCAGTATTCAATACATATTTTTCTAAAACGTTTTGAAAATTGTCGGCAGGATATTCGTGCAGCCCCCCAAAATCAATTTCATTTGTCAATTTAATCAACAAGCAATTTTCATCAAATGATAGTTCATGAACGTGATTTTCTTCTTCTTCTGCTAATCCAGCCAAATAATAACCAAAAGCAACATTAAAACTTCTCCCCCTACATGTTGTAATTACATAAGTAGGGAATGGTGCCTCTACTTTTTCAACTAGTATTGTATCATTATTGGGTGCTTCCAAACAATCATATGCATGTTGCTCCATATGGGTTGCGATTGAAATAGCTACTGGATTCGAAAGACCATATACATCCCTTAGCATTTTTCTTGCATTAAATCCATTTCTAATTACTGATAAACAAGCATCTTGTAATTTTGTTAATTGTGCAGATAATTCCCTAGCTCTAGATCTTGCTTCTCCACTCCATGAAGGGACATTTGGCCTATGTCCAGTAACCTGACTTACATTAACACGAGTGCCATCTATAGAATTAATCCTATATGTTTGCCCTCCAAGTAAGATGATGTCCCCATTTCTTAACTTAGCTACAAATGATGCAGATAGATTACCTAGGATACTACCATCCATATTGAAAACTAAGTAGCTATTGTCTGGTGCTATTGTCCCCACATTAGTGTAGTAAATCATTCTTGAATATCCTAATCTCCCGTAGATATTTTCTTCATAATCAATCCATACTCTTTTCTCATCCTCTAATAGATCCAAAGTATCAATGAAATCATCATATTCTAAATTCCTGTAAGACCATGTAGATTTAATGATTTCATATGCTTCATCAATATCTATATTCTCATTAATGCATAATCCAATCATAAATTGTGCCATGACATCTAAGCAATTTTGTGGAAATGTTAATCTGTCCATATCTCCACATTGTATTGATGCTTGTAATGCAGCCAACTCAACAAGATCGTCCATATTTAATGGCATAAATCTCGCCCTTGGGACTCCTCCTACGTGATGTCCTGCTCTTCCTATACGTTGCAATGCAGTAGCAATGCTTCCAGGTGATCCTATCTGGACTACTAAATCCACACTTCCAATATCTATCCCCATTTCAAGTGAAGATGACGACACTACAGCTCTCAATTTACCCTCTTTTAATTTAGATTCTACTTCAAATCTAATTTTTTTATCCATTGAACCATGGTGTCCCGCAACTAAATTTGTAAATCCTTGTTTCTTAGTATCAAGTCTTTCAATTCTTTTTGTAATTTATTTACTACTAACTCAGTCATTTTACGTGTATTTGCAAAAACAATTGTAGTATTGTGAGCAAGAATAAGATCTAGAATCTCAAGTACTTCATGCTCAAAAATTTCCTTATCTGATAATTTGAAAAATTTTGTAGGTATTGGCTTTCCTTCTGCATCTAATTTTACATACCCGTCTATATCTCTTTCAGAAGGAATAACAATGTCTAAATCCAATTCTCTTGAGCCCGAAATTTTAGCAATACATACATTTAATGATTGGCCCCTTGTTTCTCTATCGTCCGATGCGACAAGATATTGTGCAACATTTTCAAGCGGCTCCATTGTAGCGCTAACCCCTATTCTTTGTACAGGTCTTTTTAGTAAAGTGTCTAGCATTGAAATTGTTAATGCTAAATGTGTTCCTCTTTTTGTAGGCACTAAACTATGCAACTCATCTAAAATGATGTATTCTACATTTTCCACAATTGGTTGGAACTTTTTTGAACTAATTGCAATGGCCATACTTTCAGGAGTTGTGATTAAAATATGAGGTGGGTTTCTCAACATCTTTTGCCTTTCAGATTGAGGGGTATCTCCTGTTCTCAAACCAACCTTTATTTCTGAGGTTTTGCCTTTCATGAATTTTGTTCTGATTTCATGTAGTGGCTGTATTAAATTTTTTTGTATGTCATTTGCTAATGCTTTAATTGGAGAAATATAGATGCAATAAATTCTCTTTTCCAATTTACTTTCCATAGAAGCCCTAACTAATTTATCAATAACGGTTAGGAAAGCCGTCATTGTTTTCCCACTACCTGTAGGGCTGCACAATAGTAAATGCTCACCCTCCATTATTGCTGGAATTGCCATTTTTTGGGGAAGTGTGAAATCAGGGAATTTCCAATGGAACCACTCCTTTACTGGTTCACATAATTTTAGATTAATTTCTTCAGAATCGATGAATTCATCTAAGTAGATTATCTTTGCCATTTTTTCACCAATACCGATGCGTTGCCAGCCATGATGTGTAGTTATAAAACCAACGGGTTGAATTATAGAATTCGCTAACGAAGTGGTATCCAAATCCCATTCCAAATGGGTTTATTGATAACCCCTAAACTATTGGACATGTTGAAACAAATGATTGGAGATGAATCTAAAAGCCGACGATTGATGTCTTTACTAAAGAAAAGAGGGTTTTTACAGCCTGCTTTTGAGGCATATGGCGGTGTTGCAGGATTATACGATTACGGGCCATTGGGAGGCCGTTTAAGAAGAAAAGTAATGCAGAAATGGCTTGACCACTGGATATCTCTTGGCAATATTGTTGAAATCGATTCTCCTACCATCACTCCTGAAGAGGTTTTGAAAGCAAGCGGACATATTGGTGCATTCAATGATTATGCATCAGAATGCAATTCATGCAACTCTATTTTCAGATCAGATCACTTATTAGAAGGATTTCATCCTAACCCTGATTCATTAGAAGGTGATTCTTTAGACAAAGAACTAGGAGTCCACAAAATTACATGCCCAACATGTAAAAAAATTGATTGGCTTCCTGCTAAACCGTTAAATTTAATGTTTTCCACAACCATTGGGCCAAGTAATATTGGGAGAAAAGCATACATGCGTCCCGAAACAGCACAAGGAATGTTCCTCCAATTCCCTTCAATTTATCGTCATTTTAGAAAGAAATTACCCTTTGGTGCAGTACAGATGGGCAAAGGATATAGAAATGAAATTAGCCCTAGGCAAGGAATGATAAGACTCAGAGAGTTTAACATGGCTGAACTTGAGTATTTTATCGATCCGTTGATGAAGATAGAACATGATTTAGGCCAGTGGGATTCATTCAAATTAAAACTAATACCTGATCCAGAAGGAAATAATTCTGAAGAAGTATTACTAACTGTTAGTGATGCTGTTGAAATGGGAATTATAAGACATCAAACTGTAGGTTGGTTTATGATAAAAACTTTTGAATTGATGGCCGAACTGGGAATTAATTCAGAATTAATTCGTTTTAGACAACACGAAGGTGATGAAATGGCACATTATGCAACTGATTGCTGGGATTTGGAGATATTTGGAGGATATGGCTGGATAGAATGTGTAGGAATAGCATACAGAGGATGTTATGATTTAGAAGCCCACCAAAAATCATCTAATTCTAATGAATTGAAAGCATGGAGAGAATTTGAAGAACATATCACGGTAGAAAAGAATATTTGTTCCCCCATACAATCAAAAATAGGGCCTATTTTCAAAGATAAATGTAAAATAATTACAGATTACTTGGAATTATTAGAAGAAATTCCAAAAGAGTTCCCGCTTAAAATATTAAATGACGGAATTGAATATATTATTGAAGAGGACATGGTTGAAATTAAAGAAATGAAAATTACTCAAAGGGGTGAATGGTTTACACCTCATGTAATTGAACCAGCTTTTGGAATAGATAGAATCATTTGGCATATTTTAGAACATTCACATAAGGAAATTCCAAAGAAAGATGATGAAAACTACACATTATTAGGTTTGAAAACGGATGTTGCACCAGTCGACTTTACAGTATATCCTCTTTTTGAAAAGGACGGGATGGAAATATTATCTAAAAAATTAGTTGAGAAGATAATGAGCATGAAAGGAATTAATGCCAATTATGATGGTTCTAAATCTATCGGCAGAAGATATGCAAGAGGTGATGAAGTCGGTGTTCCCTTTGCGATTACAGTAGATCATCAATCACTAGAAGACAATACAATTACTCTAAGAGAAAGAGATACCCAAACCCAAAAAAGAATGTCTATTGAGGATTTATTAGAATTTGTATCTGAATACAAATAAATCCTCACTATATTCAAAGAGTGCCGAGTGTAGGACGTATTAATGACTAGTTCAAAAAGCGAACATCCTGATTGGACTGAGAAATTTAGGCCTGATGTAGAAGAGGAACTTGTAGGAAATAAAGAAGCTAGAGACAAAATTAAAAAATGGATTTCCGAATGGGAAAAGGGAGTGCCAAAAAAACGCTCATTGTTACTTGTAGGCCCCCCTGGCGTAGGTAAAACATCTATTGCAAGAGCAATTGCTTTGGAAAATAATTGGAATATTATTGAATTAAATGCAAGTGAAGAAAGGAATGCTGCATCGATAAGAAAAGCAGCAACATCTGGTGCAGTCAATAAATCATTATTTAGTTACGATGGAGAAATTAAAAGAAGCATAATCTTACTTGACGAAGTTGACCATATGTCAGGTAGATTAAGGAAAGTAAGTGAAAATAAAATAAAAAATAATATTTCAAATAATACTGCTCCAAGCGAAATTCTTTCAGGGGATACAGGAGGAAAAGCAGAATTATTAAATCTAATTTCTAATTCTAGGGAGCCAATAATTCTTGCATGTAATGATGTGATGAGGTTTTGGGGCCTTGGTTCTGGCTGGAGGGAAAGAAAAGATCGGTTCTTAAAAAAAATGGATCTTGTCAATTTCAATAGGGTAAGCAATCCTGAATTAAGAATCATTGCAAATAAAGTATTGAAGAGTGAAGGTTATTCAATAGATAGTGCTGCATTAGAAAGATTAGTTTCAATAAATATAGGAGATATAAGAGCTTTGATAAAAGACCTCCAATCATTAGCAATGGAATCAGAGGGAAATATCACTTTATCTGACATAGATAAACAAATATCTATTGGAGGAAGAGATCAAAGCATAGACCTCTTTCCGGGTCTTGAGAAATTATATAAATCTAAAACTGCAAAAATAGCACAATCAATAATGCTTAATTTAGACAAAACTCCTGATGAATTAATTGCATGGATATCCTGGAATAATGCGAGAATTCATAATTCTGTAGATGTTGTTTCAAATGGTGCTGATTATCTTGGGTTTGCAGATTCAATACTTCCAATAATGTATGAAAATAATGCGTATAAAAGTTGGTATTGGGGCTCAAACATATCTGCACTTAGTTCAGGTATAATTGGAGAGATTAACCAAAGAACTAAAATATTTTTACAATATCCTG
>PAAW01000064.1 GCA_002699515.1 Methanobacteriota archaeon | reverse complement strand
TCATAATCTGGTTTTTCTCCATTTGTAAATTGGCTAGTTGTTAATGCATTTGCAAAAGATCTGGGGGGCCGCCGTACAATTATATTCTTTTTATCTGAATGTGAAGAGGTCGACACAACTCTCGGAAATGGTGTAATCTTATGTTTACTTTGATAGATTTTATTAATTAATATTGATGATTCTGGTGTTAAAATGTTTATCTAAGATAGACCATATCTAAAAAATTAATTTTTCCTAATTGGAATTAATAAAGATGTTTTCTCTCTATATTTTTGATATTCAGGGTCATCTCCCCACTTTTCCAAAGCCCGTTTGTCTAATATCGGAACGCCACTAATTTTAGTTAATAATAAATAAATAAATATTGGTGAAATCCAAGTTAGTAGTTCAAGCCCCGATAAGCATGAAATTCCAAATATGGCAATTCCAGACCATAGGAGTATTTCTCCAAAATAATTAGGATGTCTGGAAATTGACCATAGTCCGCTATCTATCCATTTGCCTTGATTCTCTGGTATTGTGTTGAATTTTGTCTTCTGATTGTCAGCTAATGCTTCTATTACAAACCCTAAAATCCAAACAGCCAATCCTATACCATCCCAAATTTTAAGTGGGGGGGATGGTCCATTTTGACTATTGATAACTATAACTACTATCATTGTCAAGAATACCCATAACCCTTGTAAAGTCCATGGAACAAGGAATCTGATTGGTGATTTTTTAAGTTCGTCAAAACGTCCATCTTTCCCTGATCTATGGATACGAAGATAAAGAAAAAAGGATAGTCGTAAAGACCATATCACAACGAGTAAACTAATTATTAATTCTCTTACACTAGGAAATTCCGATTGTGAACCAGCCCATAGACTAAATATAACTACAGTTAAGTAAGTGAGACCGCCTGTTAAATCATAGAATCGTTCTGTTTGTTTGATTGATGCTGGTATCCATGCTAACCATTGAGTCGTAATACAAATAATAGCACAATATAATACTGTAGAGTAGCCATTAATTTGCACTGAATTTTTTTCAACTGCACTGACTATTACACTAATGATTAGAAGTGTTGAAATTACAACTATTGATGTCAAGCGGATATCTGTCCTTAAGGTATTCATCATTCTCAACTAAACTAATCTATCGATTTATTGATAATATAGTTATTTGTCGGAGGGCTTATGTCTTCAGAAGCAGTAACTGCAGAAGTTGCAGCGGGAATCGTAACAAGCCAAGTAACTACAGCATTAGCATTGGGGGGATTAATTCTACTATCAATAGGTTCAGTTGTAGTTTATTTTAATATATCAGATGAGGATTCTAACGTTGAAAATAATGGATGGGTTTGGATTGACCCAGTGACTGAAATAGAAGATGCAAATCACTCTCACAATAATTTATCACAACATAGATTAAAAACTCCTAATGCTAATTTGATTGATTATCACAACCTAAATTGTGATGGAAATGTAAAGCCTCCTGCAGAATTAGATAATGTCGCTGGAAGACCTTGTGATGATGCTTACAAAAACATAGGGCCAACACCAGGAGATAATTCTGAAGTTTCTATCGAAGGAAATTTTGCAGAGGATTGTGTAATTACTGCTGATTCAAGTAGTCCTTCGGGAGTTATTGGAGGTTGTTATGCATATGTTTCAAGTTATAATCAATTTGAAATTTTAGATATTTCGAAACCAAATAATATTAGGTTACTTTCAACATATTATGCAGAAACTGCTAGAATGATTGATATCAAGGTAACTCCTGATAATAATTGGGTATTAGTTAATCATGAGTTGACTAATACTGAGCTTGATCCAATTCCTAATGATGATGATGCAAATTCCGGAGCTAATAGATTAGATGTAATTTATGTGGGAGATAAAAGTTCTCCAATTAAAGTTGCAGAATGGAATAATCCTCCTGCAGGTTTCCATAACCAAGATTTACACATATATTGTGATTGGGAGGGGGCTGTAAGTCCTGAAGAAGAATGTAGTTTATTCTTATTTGGAGCGGACCCATATCCTGAAATGATGGAGGGGGATAGTGGGGTTTACTATAAAGGAACACAAGTATTCTATGTTCCTCTAGGTCTTGAATCTTGGTTAAACCCATTACAAAATGATGAGCAAGAAAATACAAGTAGGCAAATAATTAGATGGGGAGGGTACTCTCCAGAACCTGATACTACTTGTGGGGGTTCTATTTTTAATCATGATAATGTATTTCATCAACATCCAATTACGGGTCAAAAATTATTGTATATTTCTTATTGGGGAGCAGGACTAAGAATTGTTGATGTTACTAATCCTCCTGTTATTCCAGATCCTGAAGGTATAAGTTGGCCCCAGAATAATGAAGTGGGTCGTTGGTTAGGTTGCCCTACTGATAGTTCTGGGTGGTATGGCCCTGATGGAGGAGGGCATGCTGGAATGGATTCTGATGAATGGTTAAACGCTGAACTAGGAAATGATAATATTCACTATGCTGTACCATATGATCATTTAATTTGTAATGGTATTTATGAGGAAGATCCTATTTCTGAATGGCCAGATGAATGTGGAACTGGCCCTGACGATGCTGAGTTTGGAATAAATTGGAGACATTTTACAATTATTGCTCCTGAATACGGAAGTAATGCAAATCATACAGGATTTGTTTGGACTATCGATACAACAGACCCTGCCAAGCCATTCTTAGTTAGTAAGTGGAAGCTCCCTGGACAAAGTATCCTACCTGACGGGTCTGTTCATGACAATCACTACATCCCAGGAGGATATATTTTCAGCCCGCATAATGGAGATACAGGTTTACGTGGCCATGTTTATTGGACACATTACCATGCAGGTACTTGGGTAACAGACCACGGAAATATTTGGGAAGAATTAGTATGGGAGAATGGAACCGCACAACCAGAAATAGGTTTTCCCGCAATTAAAGAATTAGCAGAAACAAAAATAATCGGTTATTACCTTCCAGCAGGACCTGAATGGATGAATCAATCAGGTATTGATGCTTTGGAATATGATATGGCTGATTGTTGGGCTTCTTGTATGATTCCTTTTGATTGGGGATTGCAATTTGATCCTAGAGGATATGTAGTTATTTCAGAAATGGTTTCAGGAATATATATTGTTCAATTTGACGAAGATAAGGATGCTAGATTTGATTATCCTGCTCTTTGGGTTGCCACTGATGAAGAATAATTCTGTGATATGATTCGGAAGGATATTCTTGTCATTTAGAATTTGTTCATTTTGCCATAGTATCAGAGTTTATCCATATATGGGTTTTATGACAGGTCCACAATACCAATGCCAAGAATGTGGAGAGATTTCTCCTATGGTAATTGAGTTTGAAAATGAAGAAGATTACAATGCATTTTTACTAGAAGAAGAGTGATTTTATTTTCGTCAACTTCAACATCTAATAAGTATTCGGGTCTATTATGGGAAGAGTTGAATACCATGCGTTGTTACTAATTTTATTATTTTTAAATGCATCAATGGTTGGTTGTTTTGCTAATGATGATGGAAGTGAAATTTTAGATGCTGATGCTCTTAATATTGCACCTGATCCATTAACTGCAGGTATTTTTCAAAGTGTTTACTTCAAAGCTGATGAAGCAATGAGGGTGTTAATTCCATATTTAGTATTACAACCCACCACTGGATATGTGCAAAATGGTACTGTTTTAGATTTGGGAGAAAATGAAGAGTCAGAAATTGTAATCCTCATACCTCCAAGAATTGACTCTTTTGTTGTATTAATTGGGGAACCTGGAAGAGAATATTTTCCAATCAGAGAAGGAAATATATCATGGGCAACTTGGATTGAAAGTGGTATGAAAGCTTCTCGTGGAGTTGAAATTATTAGTAGTGAATTTGAAAATAATTTGTTACAATTATCAAATAGTACTGAAACTGGAGGGTCAGTTTCTGTAAAAATGGCTTCGATAATTAGGCCTATAGCTGCGAGTGTGTCTGTTGAAAATGGGGGTATGCACAGCACTGGGATAGTTAGTGGGTTTGAAACATTTAACATGCTATCTGTACTTTCAGATGAAACCACAGATCCTTTCGACACCTGTGATGGTGCAAAGGGTTACTTGAACCGATGGGCGGGAATGGGTAGTCCAGGATATGAGTGTGGGGCTGATTTCCTAGTTGCTGAATTTACCGAATATGGATATGATAACGTAGAAAGACATCGTTTCCAATATATTGAAGGGAATCCTGAAGCATACAATATCTGTGCATACAAAGAGGGTTATGAATATCCAGATGAATGGATGGTTATTGGTGCTCACTTCGATATTGCGCCAATAATTGCACCCACTCCTGTAGATATGGGCGCTCCTAGAGGTTATGGAACTCGTGTTGGAGCATATGATAACACAGTTGGAACTTCTGTAGTACTAAATATGGCTGAGGCGATGTTTGATATCCCTACAAGAAGAGGAATTGTTTTCTGTTTGTGGAGTAGTGAAGAAGGTGGAAAAAGAGGTAGTATCGCATGGGTAGATGATATCCCTGACGAAATTACAATTTCAAACTACATCAATATTGACATGGGTGGTGTAAATTGGCCTGGAAATGGAACTCCTTCTGATCGAGTTGGCCCCGATGGAACAGGGTCCTATCCTGCAAGTCAAGAAAATTGGCCATTCAGGGTATATATTGGTCCTGACACTGAAGAAGATGTTATCAACCAACCAAAAATGGTTTATCTTGCAGAATGGTTAGCTGGAGATGCATTAGGAGTTGAGGAGCAATTAGCTGTCCTCAATGGTGAGTTGGGTGCTGCATGGGCTGAAGCAGGTGAGCCAGGAATTATCATAAATGAGGCCACGACTGCACGAAGTGATCATGCTTCCTTCCAAGCAATTGATACTGTTACGGTTGGATTTGGTGGTTTGGTAGATGGATATGATTGTTATCACCAGACGTGTGATACAATTGATGAAATGATATATTGGATGGAAAATGATCACGCTTCTGGAATGCAGAATCTCATCAACTCTGTTGATTTGATGACTTGGTATGGAACTATGATTTTCTTACACCTAGATCATCAACCAATTCTAAATTCTTACTTATGATAGAAAAATTCAGTTATCTAATCATAGGAATGTAGTTTACTTATAAAGAGGACGTGTGGCAAATTTTGCGAAATTTAGAACATTTAACAAAAACCATTCCTGTTTAACTGCGTACCGACCATATGATTGCTAACTTATCCATTTAAGAAATTATCATATTTGAAAGTGATAAGATTATCCCCATAGTATATCCCGCAAATTGTGAATATACTAATATTCCAAAAAGTACAATTGTTAACCAAAAATAATTTTCTGACCATCCTTTTACTTTCAAACCATCTAAAGGTCCAAATGGAAGCATATTGAATAATCCTAAAATCGCATTAATCCAAAGCCAAGTACTTACTGTCATATATCCTATTCCCTTTAATGATAAGCCGTTGGATGTTAATGGATATATAGTCTCAGTTATGCCCATTAAAACAAACAATAAAATTCCTAATGGGATTGCTATTAAAAATAAAAATAAATTAACTAAGGGCCCTGCAATTGCAATGTGTCCATTTTGTTTTTTAGAAACCATTCCTGAAACCATTACAGCTCCAGGAGACATGAAAATAATACCTATTACTGCCGAAATTAAAATTCCTGTTTGTAAACCTTGGGGATCTGCCCTAAATTCTGCCCAACAACCATAATATTTTGCAACTATCTTATGACCTATTTCATGTAAAACAAATGCTGGAGCAATGGCTAAAATGTAAATTGGAGTATGAACTAACATCTCTACCAATCCTACAATTAAACCTGTGGACATTAAACTAAAAATTCCCCCCACACTAAAAAATGCAATAGCGATGGAAAATGCACCTGTTGCCAATAATAAATGTTGTTTTTCTGTCTTACTAAAATGCCATAAATTCCCTTTGTGATTAACTGTAGGTTGATTCATAGAGATTTCCCAAAATCTTTGGTAGATTGGTGCTTCTGAAACTTTTTTGGGGTTTTTTTTTGGATTAAAAGGCCTTACTCCATCGTTCTTTTTTGTAAATGGATCGTTGTCTAAGATGGAGGCTCGTGGATCACGCATTTTATTCTCCCTTGTAATATGGGAAATGTTCGTGAGATATCAACTCTTGTTATTTTAAGGGGTTAATTGATGAAGTAAGACTGTTTGCAAATATTGTGTCATTACCTCGAAGAGCAATGTTGGAGATGGGTTTAGAAGAATGTTGCTATGTTTGTGATGCTCCAGATGAACCAAAAACCAATAGATGTAAATTATGTATAAATTCCCATAGACTATTGATGAAGAAAATAGATAATTTGAATGATTTAAATCCTATAAAAGGATTGGCTAGAGAATTAATTTCACACACAAGAAATAAAAATAATAATGTAAAAAAGAAGAAGATAATAAAGAATTTTGAGGAAATTATTGAAGAGCAAAAAAAGAATAAGAACTATGAAATTAACCAAAATATGGAAGAAATTAAAGAATTTGTTGAAAAAGTCCCTAAAGTGACACCTAAGAAATTAGGAAGGACTAACCCAAATAAAAAAATTAAAAAAATAGATTTAAATGATCGCCTAGGTGAAGAAATTAAAGATTTAGAATTGAAAAAGAAACGAGATGAAAAATATAAAATTCTTGATGAATTAGATGAGTTTTTGAATAATTAATAAATATCAATTAAATATATTAATAATTTAATTATAGAATATTTTATTAATAATAATTAAAGATGATATAATAAAGGTCAAATTTGAGGAGGATTTGGGAAGGGTAACGAGGCATTGCCTAAGGTGGTATTAATCAATGATGACGACAATAATAATTATTGGTGTTACTCTTTTCCTAGTAATTTTAATTTGGTTTGTTTTCTTTACAGATAATGATTTGGAAGATGATGGTAGTTTATCTTCAATAGTTGATTTTGAAATGCCGAAATTATTTGGTGAAAGAGAGAGTGGGTTTAGTCTATTTGGAAGGCGTAATAAATCAAAACTTGATGAAAGTGAAAATATTAAATCATTAAGAGGGGAAATGCTTGGGAGAAAGAAGTCTGTTTCTGAATTAGAGCAGGAAATTGGCGATGTTCAAGAGATACGGAAGGCAAGAGCTTCTGCACGTATTGATTTGGAAAATAAGCGAACAAAATGTATGAATATGGCTGATGAAGTATTACAATTACAAGATAAATTAGGAATTCCTCCAGACGAGTCTTTTGATGATAATATTGAAAATATGGATTTGGCTGATTTAGATTTAAGAATGACTGAATTATCTCATGTTTTGAGATTATTAAAAAGGGAAGTTGATCACCAAGATGCTGAAAAAATGAAGGAGCGTTTGAGAAGGAAACAGGATGAAGTTACTGAAAAGAGAATGCTCCAGGAAAAAGAAAAATTAGATTTAGAAGAGTCTATCTTAAAAGATAAATTAAAGAAAATGAAAGAAGAAGAAGCTCTAAGATATAATATTGAGAATGCAAAAACAATTGAAGAGTTAGAATCTATTGAAATTAAAGCTCCAAATGAAAGGGAGTTGGAAGAATTGAATAATTTGGTTGAGAAGTCTCGAGTTAGAATTATTAAAGAAGAGTTAGATTTAGAACAATTAGAAAAATTTGAAGAGTTAAAAGAGTTAATATTTAATTCGGAAACGGTTGCTGAATTAGAAGAAATTGTTATTGAAGGGGTAAATGAAAAACAATTAGATAATTTAAATGAAAATTATGAACAGCGACACAAACTATTAACTGGAAGGGAAACTTTAGCTAAACAATTAAAACGTTATGAAGAGTTAATTGAAGAGATTGAAGGTTTTGAAAAGGTAGAAGAATTTGATGAATTAGAAATTGGTGGAGTTAATTCTAGACAGGAAAGGGAATTAATACAAATTAAAAACATGCGAAGAATGATTGTTGCTAATAAAATCTATGAAGGTATTATTTCAAACTCTGATAGTATTGCTGAATTAAGTGATATGATAATTACTGGTGTTAGTGAAGAAAATGAGTTTGAATTAATAAAAATGAGAAATGAAAAAATAGTTGAGTTGGAAGATGCTAAAACAGGCATACTCATGGATAAATATTCAAAAATTATTTCTGAGTTTGATAATGTTTTAGAGTTAGATAGTTTTGAATTTAATGAAGAGGATATTGAAGATATTGGGGAAAGTAATTTAGAAATGTTAAAAGAATTGAAAACTTCTAGAAGAGCTGCATTAGTTGCAATTTTAAGAGATGAGCAGTATAGAATTAATTATCAAAAACTTAGGGATCAATTGAAATCTATCGAGGATATTGAAGAATTGCAAGGATTTGAAATCTTTAGTGTTGGTGAAAAATATTCAATTGAGTTAGAAAAATTAAGACTTGGTAGATATGAATTTTTAGAAGAAAGGGAAAGATTAAGAATTGAGCAAGAAGAATTAGAAAAATATAATTTAATTAAAAAGGCAATTCAGCATGCACAAACTTCAGATGAAATTAAAGAAATTGAGATTGGTGAAGTTAATGAATCTCAACAAGAAGAATTAACTAGATTAAAAGATGAAATGTTTGTGATTCTAAAAGAAGAAGAGACAATTAGAACTCATGTAGAAAATGCATTAGAAAATGAAGGGCTACCAAAAATTGAGTTTAATGAAGAGTTGGAAAATATTTATTTAAGTCGATTTGGAGAATATGGGGCCAAAATAGGAGATGTGCAATTTAGTTTAATTTGGGATAATAATAATGATTTAGATTTAATCATTAAAACACCAAAGGATGAATTAATTCATAGAACTAGAAAAACTTCAAGTTGTAATGGTGTTTTAGATTTGGAAATGAATATGAAACCAGAGTCTAAGGCGCCATTAGAAAACATTGTGTGGGAAGGAATCACTGCAGAGAAAGGTGAATATTCTATATTTGTATGGCACAGAAAAAGACATGGAAGATTAAGAGGTAAGGACCCTACGAAATTTACTATTAGAATTGCAAATGGATCAAATGAAGTTGAATTTATTAGCAGCCAAACTTCATTTGGAGACCCTATGAAATTTATTTCAAATGTTGTAATTAGTGATATTAGTTCTCGTGCTAAAGATATCCAAGAAAAAGAAGGTTTGTATCTTTCTGTTAAAGAAAAAATGGAGGGGGCTTCAAATTCAAATGAATTGGAAGAGATTTCTCTTGAAGGTTTATCTCGTGTAAGATATAATGAATTATTTACATTGAAAGAAGAAATGAAGAAAGTATTAGAGCAAAAAGAAGCTGAAGAGAAGATTATTGTTGAGAATCAAAAGGCAGAAGAGTTAATCGCTAAAATTAATGATGGGGAGTTATCTGAATTAAAGAAATTAGAAATTAGTGGAGTTAATGAAGATAAGGTTGTTTTCTTGAACACATTGTTAGCTGATAAAATATCAGATTTAGAAATGGAAGAGGAACGAATTAGAAGAACATTGGTTGCAAATGAAAGAATGATGAAGGCTTTAACAGATTCTGAAAGTGCTGGAGCACTAGAAATGATTCCAGAAGAAGAAAGAAGAGATGCTGATTTCGATAAAAGATTAAGAAAAGCAAGTGCAAAAGATGGTGACTTTAGAATCTCTCTATTATGGGATAATTATAATGATCTTGATATTATTGTAACTGCACCAAGTGGTGAAATTCTTCATAGTGGTAGCAGAACTACAGGGTGTGGTGGAAATTTAGATGTTGATATGAATTTTAAACCAGAGTCAAAAGCACCAGTTGAAAATGTGTTTTGGGAAAATGGAAAGGCAAAATCTGGAGAATACAAAGTGTTCGTGCATCATTTCAAGAAACATAACAAACGTAAAAATCAGGATCCTACTGAATTTAGATTGCAAATGAAAGTAGGGGAAAGAAGGGGTGAATTTAAAGGGAAATTATCTAGTGGAGACCCTGTAATGTTTATTGGAACTATGAATTATAATAAATAGTGATTTAAATGCAAATATTCGTTAATAAAGAAGTAAAGCAAAATACCAAAGATTATTGGTTTGGAATGGGAATTCCTATTATTGTTGGTTGGGGATGTTCTTTTTTTGCGTTGTTCATCTTAACGACCACGTATGATGGACCTGTGAGTGAAATGGGTTTTATTCAATATTTTTTTAGCACTATTTTGGTGGTAGGGCATCTCGTTCTTTGGCCGGTTATTGCATGGTGGTTGAAATTACGTGCTAATGAATCTGGAAATTTACCTTATAAGAAGGGGGCTATTTTATCACTAAAATTATATGTAATATGGATTGTTTTTTTCATCCTTCCATCAGCGTGGTCTGAATATAACTTCAATTGAATTGTATAAAAAATGGGGGAGTGAAGATTTCTGATGAAATTCCTGAAGTTGAAAAAGAGAAAGTAGTGGTAATATGCCCCACTTGTAGTAAACGTCTACGAGTTCCTTCAACTTATTCGGGAACTGCGCTTTGCCCTACTTGTGATCAAAAGTTCCAAGTTGAGGCTTCTATTGAAGAAGAAAATAGTGAAGATTATTTAAAAAATGAAATTTACATAAAACAAGGTTCTTTTTGGGCTGGTTTAATTATTCCTATAATGCCAATAATTATAATGATGTTTTTTGTTTTTATTACAGGTGAGATTATGGTTTTCATTTGGTCGATATTTACTCTTTGCCTTTGGCCTATAATTGGACTTTATATTGCAAGAAGTGCTGCTTTTGTTGAAAGTTTTCGTGCTGGAGGGAGAGTTTCTACAATTATAGGTTTTATTCTTGGTAGTTTACTATTTATGTGGATCTTTAGTTGGCTTGGTGATGCTCTTCGTTGATATATTAGGGAAGTGAAAAAATGTCTCCAGGTATTCTTGAAATTGCAAAGGGAAAGGATGATGAAGAAGATTTAGATTATTTGGAAATTGAAATTTACAAAGATTGGGATTTTTGGAAAGGTTTAGGAATTCCAATGTTTTGTACATTAATGGGTTTTTTTTGGTTGGCTATTGTCAGCAGCAACAATACTGGATATTTGGAAGATGTTGGTGATTTTTTCGGTGTCGGAATTTTTCTTCTGTGCTCCATCTTTTGCCTTTGGCCATTATTGGGTGTGGGTTTGGTATTTGATGGTAAACGAAATGAAAAGAAAAATATGGAAATGGGGGCTTGGATTTCGCTTATATTAAATTTCATAGTTGTAATTTTATTGATGTACTGGATATTCACCCTTTAACTTTTATTTGTTAAGCCTAGAATTCCTTTAATGTATATGAAAATCTTTGAGTTCCTTTTCCTTTGGATTTTTTCCCAAGAAATTCAATTTCTCCTATTTCTGAAATATTCTGAATGTGTGTTCCTGCGCATGGACATAAATCTAAATTATCTCCAATAACTACTACTCGTAAATTTTCCACATGGGGGGGTACAAGATCCATGTTTGTTCTTTCTGGGGGCATTATTTCATTTATTTCATCTCTTGACATGGTTTTAACTTGTAATTCTGCACCCTTTTTAATTCGTTCATTGGTCTCATTAACTAATTCGGTCAACATTTCTTCATCAAAACTTATTGGGTTGAAATCAATTCTACTTCTATCGTGTCTTATTTGATTGCCTACAGTCCTAACGCCATCAAATAAATCATAAACAACTGCAGAAATCAAATGTTGAGCTGTGTGCATTTTCATGTGTGCATATCTTCTTTTCCAATCTATACTTCCTTGGATTTTTTGACCTATTTCTAAATTATGACTTGGTTCTACTAAATGAGTTATTATTTCTCTCCCTTTAACCTCTAAAACATTAATTTTTTTATCATTTATTTTCAATGTGCCTTGGTCCCAATCCTGACCTCCCCCCATAGGATAAAATAGTGTTTGATCTAATTCTATCAAATCATCTTCTATGTTGGTTATTTCTGCATTAAACTCTTTCAAATAACAAGATTTGATTGAGTCCATGTATAATTTGTGAGTGGGCATGTTCAATCTTAATTGGTTGTTATTCAAAATTGTATGTTTTTCGGATAGTGTTTAGTAATGTGTTTTTTTGGTTATAGTGATGGCAAATTGGTGGATTGAAGGAATCGGTATTTTTGCTGGAATTTTAGGAATTATTGCTTGGTTTCCACAATTAAATAAAATATGGATTAAAAAAAAGGCTGAAGGGATTAGTTTATTTGCGTTTAGTTTGATTTTTTGGGCTTTGTGTTTATGGTTTATTTATGGATTTTTAATTGGTTCTCCATCATTAATGATTAGTAATGGTGCTACTTTAATTATGATTTTTCTTGTTTTGGTTGGAAGTTGGAAAGTACAAAAAGATAATTAAAATAAAATTTAGGGGTTTTATCTTATCAACCTAAAGAGTTAGGATGAAGTATGGGTGAATTGACTTATAGAAAAATGAACCGTTTTGCTTCAATTGATTTTTTAAGAGGATTAGCAATTGTGATGATGTTATTATTACATGTTGTAATGGATGTTTTTTCTATTGATGATTATATCAATAAACTTGATGAGGTTGGTGCAATTAATCTTCTCGCGCTTTTAATATTCCCATATCTTGGGGGTTTGGCTGGTTTGTTTCTTATGGTCTCGGCAATGGGTAATATGGTTGGAATGAGAAAAAATCTAGAACGTGGGTTTGGTACTTGGTCAATTGCAAAAAAACAAGTTGTTGGTGGTTTTTTAATTGTTATTTTTGCCCATATTCTTGAAGCGACGTTAGGCTATCATGGCTCATTGGGTCAAATTATGGATCATTTGAATGATTTAGAAAATATGGGTACTGGTTGGTCTGCAGATGCTTGGAGAAGTAATGGTTATCATTTTGAAACTATTCACACTATTGGTTGGTGTGTAATACTTAATGGAATTGTTCAAGGATATATTGCATCAAAATGGGATCTTCAGACTGATAGTAAAACTGTGATAAAAATATATTGGGTTTTGGTGGGCATTGTTTTACTCATGACTCCTTTTGTTTGGGATTTAGTAAGTTCCTTGATTCCAGGTTACCCTTGGGAAAATAGTATGTGGAGGCCAGTAATTGGTGAGTCTCCCTGGTATGATTTTATTATTATGTTTTTTGTTAATCCATTAGCTGCTCCTGTTGAGCCTATTTTTCCATACCTTGCTACTAGTTTCTTAGGTAGTTTGATTGCTTTACATATGACAGAACCGAAGGAATATTTTGAAAGAGGTTTTGTGAAAAGAATTTTTGGAATTGGTTGTTTAATGTTTGTTGTTGGATTTATTGGTGTGGTTGTCTTATTAGTTGGTTTAGGTGATTTTGATGCTGCAATTGATCTTTACAAAGTAATCTATGATCACAGGAAATGGACAAGTGATGTTGGAGTTACAGGGGGGTGGTTTTGGCAATGGATGACTTTGAATGGTGCTTCATTAATGATTGTGACAATGGCAATTAGAGTTGCTGAATATAGAGGAAATACTGAAAAATTTGCTAGAATAACTACTTTCTTCCGTAGATTTGGATTTGTTGCATTTACTGTATATATTATTCAATGGATTTATTTTGTTATGCATTTTATTGTTTCTTCATTATATCCTGGGGTTGAGGCATATGATAGAATGCCATGGGTTGGGACATGGTTAACATTAATTTTAACATTGTTTGTATTTCATTATCTCTTGAAATTGTGGTCTAAAAAAGGATATATTGGGAGTGTGGAATGGATGATTGTTACTATTGCAAATCGTTTAACGGTTGTAAAGAAGCAAATTGGTTTGAAAGATAATGAAAAATGGTGGCAAAAGGGTAGGTTGAATGTGGAAGGGGCGTTTGATGATCCTGAATGGATGGGTTTTAAAGTTGAAAATGTTGATGATGACGATAAAAGATTGTTAAATTATTTTTCTTGGGTCGGATTTATATTTGTTCCATTTTCAATAGTTTCTTTGGGTATGGTATTAGATATCGAAAAAAATAGGCCTCATTTAGATGTGTCTCGAAATCGTTTATTGAATATAATAAGTATTGTATTCTTTGTAATTTGGTTTGTTGTGTTGAATATATTTTCATTGGGTGATTTTGGTGTCTCATTATAATTATTTTTAATATTCTTTGAAATTCTTAAATTGGTGTAATAATCAATATTTTTCTTAATTTACACGGGAAGCATTCAAGAACGGTGTTGCGCCGATTGTACATGATTGTGATGGGCCCAGACACAACAGACCGCGCTGCACTTGAAAGTATGTTGATGGAATATTCAACAAAACAATTAGTGGAAGAAGTATTAGTTGCGTGGAACGAATTAACAAAAAAGAATGATGATTTCTCTGATTTAAAACAAAAAATAAGAATTTTAGAACTTGATTTAGCGGAAAGGGAAGATGGTATAGCTCCTGAAATTGCAAGGTTGAAAATTTTAGAAAATGATTTAGTAAAAACAGAAACTGAGTTAGTAAATGTAACAGGATTGTTAACAGATGCTAATGAAAGAATTGCTGCACAAGAATCTGTTCTTTCTTTAGAAGAAAGAAATCGTCTTTTAGATGAAAATATAGTATTAAGTAATACTATTGAAGAACAAACTGATGTTATTGAGGAAATGGAAGGAAAAATAGATCAGATGTTAGATGCTTTACAAAAAGCAGCAAACGTAGGATTAACTTCAATTTCACTTGAAGAGTTTCAAAAAATGAGAATGGGTTTAGAAAGTTCAGAATTAGAGTTAGAGGGTGAAAGGGCAGCAATTATCGCTTTGGAAGAAGAGAGGAATCGTTTAAGAGAAATTATTGAAAAATTACGTGGGATGTTGGATTTACGAGATAAACGCCTTTTAGAAGTTGAAGAACAGGTTGAAAATTTAATGCGGGGACCTAAATCAGTAAGTGCTGAACATGATTATTTAGTAGAGCAAATTGAAGAATTAAAAAGAAGATTGGTAGAACGAAATAGGGAGTTTGAAGTTTTAAGAAGAAGGGAGAGGGGGTTACATAATGATGTATTCGAAAGAGATGAAAGAATTCAACAAATGCAACTTACGATGACAGATTTAGAAAGTGGTTTACAAGATAGGACGGCGGAATTAAGAGCTTTGGAGGGTGTGCAAGAGCAAACAACTGTTGAATTAGAAAAAGCAAAACGTTCGGAAAGGACAAGGGGCTTGGTTGGGAAAATGTTTTCAGATAGTTTAACTTTAACAAAGGATCATGAAAAGAGAGAAGAAGAAAGAAAACAACCAAAAAAAGAAAGGACTCTTGAGACACCATCTATTGATGATATAGAACGTTTGGTTGATGGTGAAGAAATAATATTAAATGTTGATGAAAGAAATTTGGAATCTTCAGAAATGGAGTTGAAAAAGAATCCGAGCGCTCCTGGTGGTTCTGCGGTTCCATTAAGTGAAGAAGAAGATGGTTGAGAAAATGAGAAAAAACAAACTTTGTCCAAAATGTGGAAGTAAAGATTTGAGTAAGGAAAGAGATGCTATCATACAAAGTCGTGAGTTTTTTAAAATAATATCTTGTAATAAATGTAAATTTGTTGAATTATATATGCCTGATAATGAAGAAAGGGAAAAAAAGATGCGGAATAGTAGTATTTTTCTTTGGTCTATGGTTGTTGTTGGGTTTGCAATTCCCATTATTGTGGTAGTACTATTAATTTGAATTAATATTGTTCCGCAAAATCGAGGTCGTTTTAAAAAATAATATTTTAATTCAGTGGGTGTTTAATATCTCTATCCCCTAATGTCCATTTTAATGTTTTAATAACTCCCTCAAGAGCTTTGAAATTCCTAGCATGTATTATCCATGATTTAGATTTTATTTTAATTTGAGACATTTTTGATTTGTGAAAATTTAATTTTCTTTCCGCTTTGTCCAACATATTTTCAATATCTTCCCATGTCCTAGCATAAGTATATTCTTGTCCAAATAGTTCTTGCATTAATTTTCCCTAATTTATTTGACTTATGAAATTTTGTTAAATAAAAAATTACAAAATTTTGATTTTAATTTGAAAAAAGGGGGGGTTGTGTTAAGTAAAAAAACAAAGTAATTAATATAGGAATAAAATAGGAATTGTGTTAGTCTTAGTATATTTGGGTTTTAGGAGTTAGAAAAATGGTTTATTTTAATAAGAAATCTATTGATAAATTAGAAAAAATTTATAGATTAAATCTTATAAATAGTTGTACTGGTTTTAAATCTGCTAATCTTATTGGAAGTATTGATAAAGATGGAAATAATAATCTAGCAATTTTTAGTTCTGTTACTCATTTGGGAAGTGATCCTTCTTTAATTTGTTTTATATTGAGGCCAAAAACAGAATTTAGAAATACTTATGATAATATTTTAGAATCTCGTTTTTTTACTATTAATCATATTAATAAAGATGATATAAAAGATGCACACCATACTTCTGCTAAATACCCAAAAAATATTTCAGAATTTGATAAAACTAATTTGGAAGCGGTTTTTTTGAATGAATTCATCGCACCTTATGTTAGAAGTTCCAAAATAAAATTGGGGTGTAAATATTTGAATGAATATACTATTAAGGAAAATTCTACAATTTTAATTGTCGCATCTATTGAGGAAATATATATTGAAAATAATATTTTAAAGGATGATGGGTGGTTAAGATTAGATGAAGGTGGCACTGTTGCAATAAATGGTTTGGATGGTTATGTACAAACTGAATTAATTGAAAGGTTTGATTACGCTAGACCAAAAAAATGAGGGTTTGATTTTGAAATTAAACATTATAATTTTAGTTTCTTTATCTATGATACTTTGTGGTAATATTGGAATGGTAAATGAAGAAGGTGTTGAACATATAGTAATTGTTGATAGTACAAATTTAAGATTTTCCCCTGATAGTTTAACTATTAATGAAGGAGATAGTGTTCGTTTTTTATGGGGTGGTGAATTATTGCCACATAATTCAGTAGAAGAAAATAATTTATTTAATTCTGGAGATCCTGAAAGGGATGTTGATTATTTGTATACTTTCAATTATACACAATCTGGAACATATGATTTTTTTTGTGAACCTCATGAAGATCTTGGGATGGTTGGTGGAATTACGGTATTAAATATAGAAGAAGAAATTATTCAACAAAATATTAAAGATAATGAGTATGAAGAGGATGGTATATCATTGATTCCTATATTTATATTATTTTTTATTATTTTTATATTATATAAATCAAGAATTGTGCCACCAGAAAAAATCCCAGAATGAATTTATTAAATTATAAATTCCTTACCAATTGCTTCACAACTTTTTTCCCAAAGTAATGTTTTTGTTCTATTATTATTGTAACTTTTTTCCATATTGAATGGTTTTGCTTTTCCCTTCATTGCCATCATTCCTTTACCTGGGCCCCAAAATTGGCCTGATTCGGCTTCGGGGAGGCATATACAACTTAGAATCCCCATAGCACCATCTTCTGCACTTTGAGACCTTTTCATCATAAATCCTGTCATTTTTTTCGCCATACCACCATCTTTCATTGTAGTAACTTGAAGTTCTGTGTTTGAAAGTCCTGGATGAGCTACTAAAGCCTTAATTTTTGATCTCTTTGTCTGAAGTTTTTCGTGGAGTGTTGCTGTAAATGCAGCATTAGCAAATTTTGTTTGCCCATAACGTTTCCATCTTGCACCACCAAAAAACATACTTTTCCCATTACCCCCCAAATTACCTCCGTTTTTTCCAAGATATTCTTTTTTTAGTTTTTTTACTGTAAGTCTAGCAATACTAGAGTGGTTAACAATTCTTGATTCCCCTTTTTCTGTAGATGTTTTTTCTAATAATGTAAATAATTCACAAACTAAAAGAAAATGAGAAAGGTGGTTAGTTTGCATTTGAATATCATACCCATCTTCTGTTGCAATATCCATTAAAGCCATTACTCCTGCATTATTACAAAGCACATCTATCCCCTCTGGACATATTTCAATTATTTTGGAAATTGCATTATGGACAGAAAAAAAGGATTGTAAATCACAATCAATTGTATATACTTCGGTTTCTTGGTACTTTTTCATAATTTCGTCGTGGATTTTTTTTGATCTTTTAGAGGGGCGGTTGAGCATTATTAATTTGGCACCAAGCTCTGCAACAGTCGTTGCGGCAACATAACCTGTTCCTGTTGTTGTACCTGTAATTACCACTGTTTTGTTTTTCATTGATGGAAGTGTTTTTTTAAATTTAGAAAAATATTTAGATTTAATTGGTGGTTTTTTATAATTAATTATATCTCCCCCTTAGTTTTTAATTTCATCAATTAATAATTTTAATTTCGTTTTAAGTTGGTTATAATCATTAAATGATTCTGTTAGATTACCAGTAACTATCCAATCTGCTCCTGCTAAAGATGCTTTTTTTGCTTGTTCTGGTGTTTTTATACCCCCTCCAACAAATAACAACCCATCAAACTCTTTTTTTGATGATGAGATTATTTCTTCAGAAATTGGTAGATTTGCTCCACTTCCTGCCTCTAAATATAATATTTTAAAATTGAAATATTTGGCTAAACGAGAATATGCAATTGAAGTTTCTAAATCGGTTTTTTTAATTAATTCTGCATCTCCCACTTCTCCTACTTTCATTCCAGGTTCAAAGATTAAATAAGCGGTAGAAATTGTTTCAATATTATTATCAAAGATATATTTTGTTGACTTTAATTGTTCTTTAATTAAATATTTTGTTGAATTGCTATTTAATAAAGTCATGAATAATAATGCATCAGCATTTGTACTTAGTGTGTTAGAAGCATTTGGAAATAATATAACTGGCACTATTGCTGTTTGATCTTCAAAAACTCCATTTTGTGTTGCTGCCCACTGTTGAAGCTCCATAGTTTCTTGAATAATTTCGACTGTTTTTTGAACTGATGTTTTATCTGTTGTTGACCCCCCTATCAATATTAAATCTGTACCAGACTCTATTGCTATTTGAACTATTTTTACTGATTCCTCTGGAGTCTGTTTTTCGGGATCTATTAAAGTTGCATGGCAAGGTTTCTTCCGATTTATTAAATATTCAAACGTATTATTATATTCATCTAAAATTATAACATCACCCCCATTATTTCATTGCTTTATTTGTTAAAGAAAATCCTCTGTCTATTGTATTATTTGCTAAAATTAACTCTGACTTTGGTGGAAAATTTGATTTGATAAATTCTATTGTTTTAAAATTTATATTGTTTTTTACTTCTTCTTCACAAATCCATGTTTCATTTAATCCATCTTTTTTATTTATTGAAATATATTTTTCTTCGATTTTAAATTCATTAGAAGAGGTAAATAAATAACCATACCATCTAACAGTTTTAGGAAAATTATAATTTATTATTTTCTTTTTAGTATTAATAAAATCAGTATAGTCTCCAGGAAATCCACTACTTTTCTTTTTATTACCTGCACAATTTATAATTATTGTTTTATTATTTTCATTATCAAAAAATTGGATAATTTCTTTTTCTGTAATTTTGGTTTTTAATTTGATATTGCATCCTAATTTTGTTAAATAAATTGAAATTGATTTTTCTAACCATTCTCTTCTGAATGAAAATAAATTATGATTTAAATTTAATAACGTTAATGGTTGTAATTTAATTTTATCAATTAATAAATCAATATTTTTTGATTTTTTAGCTATTCCTGGTGATCTTGTTGGTGAACCAATTTCTTGTCTGGCTTCATAAATTGTAATATTTGAAGGTTCTATTTCCATTTGAATTAATTTAAATGCACATGAAAGTCCTGTTAATCCCCCTCCAATAATAATTATTTTATTCATTATTATCTACCTTTAATTCCAATGCAAACACTGGACAAGAAGGAATACATAATTCACAATGTGAACAATTTTTCTCATCAACAACTGCTATTTGATCTACTAATTCTAAAACAGAAAGGGGGCAAAGTCCAATACATGCACCACATCCATAACAAAGATCATCAATTACGTTAAATTTGTGACCCTTTAATCTTGCCATATTACTACCCAGAAGTTTTTACTTTAGAAATTTATACCCTAACCCCTTTATTTCCTGTGGAAATATTAATTTGAAATATCAATGCAAATCATCAATTCATTTCCAATGCAAATTACCTCAATTATCGATTTCGCGACAATCAATTAAACATTTCTTAGATATTCAATGTTTTATCAATCAATTATTTTCCACAGGAAATAAGGGGGTGGGCCCATATATTGAAGTGAAAATACATTTTAGGTTTGATTAATGGTAATGTATAATCCAACACGAATCACATCTTATCCATCAGATCCAATTGATAAAGGATTTAGATACCATTTTTTAGGCGGGGGAGAAGAAGTAGGAAATGTAGGTTGTATAATAGAAGATTATACAAAATCAAAATTATTATTTGATTATGGTTTAGCTCCTACAAAACCCCCTAAATATCCTGCAGCAGCACCTAAAATATCTGATTCTATCATAACCCATGCACATATTGATCATTTAGGAATGGTGCCCTGGTTAAATTCATCTCATTATACAAAATTACATGCTACAGCTTTTACTTCATCTATATCTAAATTAATGTGGAATGATTGTTATAAAGTAAGTAAAATAGAAGGGTATCCATTAGCATGGGATAAAAGAGATGCAGCAGAATCAGAATCAGCTTGGAATATTCATGAATATAATAAAATAAATGAGTTAGATGATTGGACTTGGTGTTTAAGAAAAGCAGGACATATTCCAGGTGCTGCTATGATAGATATTCAAACACCAGAAAAGAAAATATTAATTTCTGGTGATTTTGATACTAGAAATTCAAGATTAGTTGAAGGAGCAAAACCCCAAAAAGCCGATATTTTATTTATGGAAGGAACCTATGGAGGAAAAAATCATCCAAATCGTAAAGATGAAGAAAACAGATTTTTGAGAGAAGTTGAAAGAGTAGTTGAAAGGGGGGGTACCGCATTAATACCCTCATTTGCAATGGGTAGAAGCCAAGATATTTTGATGATTTTACAAGATTCTGATTTAGATTTAGAAATACATTATGATGGTATGGGAAAAACAATTACAAAAACAATGCTTAATCATAAAAATGAATTATTAAATCCTTCAGCATTAGAATTTGCTTTTGGAAGATCAAGAAAAGTATCTAGTAAGTCGGATCGGAAAAAAGCTTTGGAAGCTGACGTTATTGTAAGTACTAGTGGGATGTTGGAAGGTGGACCTGCGGTCTGGTATCTTAATAGATTAAGAATGGACAAGAGAAATTCAGTATTTTTAACAGGTTATCAAGCAGAAGGAACCGGAGGAAGGATGTTATTAGAAAAAGGAAGATTACCAATTTTTGGAAATATCACTCCAATAGATCTAGAAGTTAAAAGATTTGATTTTTCAACTCATGCAGGCCATGATGAATTAGTAAATTTTGCTAAAGAATGTAAAGCAGAAGATGTTATACTTTATCATACAGACCACAAAACATCAAGACCACCATTAACCAAATCATTATTAGAACTTGGAATAAATGTACATAATCCAATGAATAGGGAAACATATGTAATTGAATAAATATAAAAAAAACAACTTTTGGTGAAATAATATGGCGCAGAAATCAATTTACCTTTTATCATTAATTATTTTAATAATTATTCCAAGTTCTGTATCGGCAGGAATAACACATTTTCCAGGACCAACACATAATGACACATTCGAACCAGGAATAGAATATTCATACACACTACCAGAATCATTAAATGAAAAATGTAGTAATGTTGATTGTAAATATGTAACAAATTTAGATGATAATATAGGTTATTGTATGTTTGGAAGAGGACAAGAAATGTTACTATCAATTACAATAACGAATGGTAATGCAAGCACATATCCAATAAATGTATCTACATGGGAGTTTTCACCATCTGAAATAACAATTACAATAGGATCAACATTAATTTTTACAGTAACAGATAATTCAACAATGCACAATATTGTACTTCCCTGGAGTACACCAATTATTGAAGAACCCATAGAAACACCAGGTTTTGGATTTAATATTTCCACACTTGCAATTTTATTTGCATTTATTTATTTTAAAATTAAAACATAAAAAAATATTTAGGAATTGGTATTTATGAAGAAGATATTAACATTAATTATTATTTTTTTGTTTACATTTCCTTTAATGGGCTGCCTTCAAGAAGAAACAAAACAAAGTGGTTGTACAGATCAAGAAGCAAATAATTATGATGAAAAAGCAAATTCTAATGACGGATCTTGTCAATATGAACCAATTCCGTGGCCAGAATGGATAGATGATGACTTTGAAGGCGCAACTCCGATGGATAATTTTACTGGCTCAGTTATTTTTGAGACACCAGGAAAACCCGTTTTATTGGGGGTCACAGTACCCTTTATTTACTTTGAAGATAATCTATTTTATCTTTATATGTGCAACGGTACTGAAGGTCACCATTATTCTATTTCAGATGATGGATTGAATTTTACCTCACCATTGAGAACAGGAATTGGTGGTTGTGGCTTAAATTTTATTAAATTAAATGATGGGAGTTATAGGTTGTATACTACAACAAAAGTTACATTAAATAACGGCACAGAATCAGTAAATTCTACTTCTGCTGTGTTTACTAATTTAACAGATATTGGACCTAATAATAGGGTGGGAGATAATGGTACTAATGCCCAAGGTGCAGGAGACCCTTGTCATGGTTTTTTAGGAACTCCAAGTGTGGTACGTTTAAATGATAATGATGACAGTGTTCGACTTTATTTTTCTTGTGCGAACCCCTCACATATGGCTAGTTTTACTTCAACTGAAGATGGGATAAATTTTGGTAAAAGTGATGGGATTTTACTTTACCAAGCAATAGATATTGAAATTCATAATGTTGGGGGGGGATATCGATTATTCTACACTATGATGAACCCTCAAGATCATCCCCACATTACTCCTTTCCATCCCCAAGAGATTATGACAGCCGTAAGTGTCGATGGTTTGAATTGGGAAGTTGAAGGTATGATTGCCAACACATCTACTGTATCTGAAGGACTTGGTTTGGATATTAATGTATTAGCAGATCCAACAGCAGTACAATTAAATGATGGATCGTGGAGAATCTATTTTGGTAGTGCTAGTGAAAAGACAGACAACCACGGGGGGATCTATTCACTAAAATGGATCCCCTAATATAACAAAATTTTAATTACCATCAATCTATTTTAAAAACAGAGTTAGTATGTAATAAAATCCAAATAACATTTATTATTGTAGCGGGGGCTAAAATAAATAATAGCGCAATTAAAGAGCTATTTATTGTGATTGCAATTACACTAACAAAAGTTAGTAAAAGCAAAGTAAACAAAGTGTTATTCAAAAAGTTCTGTCGTCTTGTGTGGTTTGAGATTATTACATGTTCCATACTTTTTGTATCTACCTTCACTATATTAAACAATGTATTATTTCATAACTTTATAGATTTAAACACTCTTTTATATAGTGTATATCGATGCGATAATTGATTAAAATGATTAAAATTGGAAGAAATAAAATTAAAACACTAACCTTAGTTAGTTTACTATATTTAGTAACTTTAAGTATTGTAAGTGCCGAAGGTGGAATGACAATTGACACATCAGATAATGTTGCAATTACTTTTTGGATTGCAACAGCGTTGATGCTTGCATCAACAGTGTTCTTTGTATTAGAAAGACAAAATGTATCTGATAAATGGAAAACATCAATGACAGTTGCAGCTCTTGTAACGGGTGTTGCTTGGTATCACTATACATACATGAGAGATCATTGGGTATCTACAGGAGAGAGCCCTCTTGTATTGAGATATATTGATTGGTTGATTACAGTCCCCCTTCAAGTTTCTGAATTTTATTTGATATTGGCAGCGGTTGGTGTTGCATCTGCAGCATTATTCTTCAGATTATTTGGAGCATCAATGATTATGTTGATATCAGGATTTATCGGAGAATCAGAAATTATTGGAGGAAGTCCGTGGATGTGGTTCACAATTGGAATGGCAGCTTGGTTTTACATAATTTATGAAATATGGGCTGGAGATGCTAAAAACAAGGTTTCGGAAACGAGCGAGGGAACACAATTTGCCTTTAAAGCAATGGCGTTTATTTTAACTGTTGGTTGGGCGATCTACCCTATAGGGTATTTCTTAGGACAGAATAATGACTTTGGTGGTGCAGACGGATTGAATATACTATACAATTTAGCAGATGCAATTAATAAAACAGCATTTGGTTTAATGGTTTGGTATGCTGCAACAATGGATACCAAGTTGCAAAAAGTTGAAAATTAAATGTAGAACAAAATATAGTTTTTCGTTTTCGTAGTAATGGGGGGTATTGTCTTCATTCCCCCCATTATTACACCCCCATCTTCAAATTTATTACAATAAATTAACAACAGTGTATAATATGCTTATCCCCTGAGGTATAACGATACCGTGGCGATGAAGCGTAGAAAAAAACGGATGAAAAAAGGAAGGAGGCCTCAACCCCTTCCTGGAATGCCTATGCCTCCACCAATGCCAAAGAAAAAAAAGCAAGTGAAGAAGAAAAGGTTTAGATTAAAGAAAAAAATAAAATTAAGTTTAAAATCATCAACAATTTCAGAATCTAATGAAGGATATAATGAAGTGGCTGGGTGGACATCAAACACACACACCTCAATTCTTGACCAAAAAGAAACAATTCAAAAAGAACCAGATTTTATTAAACACCAATGTAATTTATGTGGAACAGTGATGCAAGTACCCAAAGCAAAACGAGCAACATATACTATTATTTGTCCACATTGTGAGCACGAAGAAAAATTTGGTTAAATAAAATATTATGTTTGTGAAAAATATGAAAAGAGATGAGGACGCCTCTGTTGGAATTGGAACCCTCATTACATTTATTGCAATAGTTTTAGTATCAATGATAGTTTGCTCTACCATTATAATGACTATGGAGAAAGCGTTTAAAAATCAAACAAATACAGCAGAAACCACAGAACAAAATGGTAAAATAATTGTAGATTCAATATTTATTTACCGTTTTCAACCTTGTTGGGTTACTGATTTTGTTTCGACAGAACCAGATTGTTCTGATGCACCAGGAGGAAATCAAAGACCGTGGGGGCATCATCAATTATTGATGAATTTTCATTTAGCACCAGGAAGCACACCTATTGAAGTAACAAATGCAAATTATGTTGTAAGATGTGAAAATGAGGGAGTTACAGATTTAAATGAAAATGGAATAAATGATGGCCGCCAAGTAGAAACACCAATGTTTGCTTCTTCATTTGATGGTTCTGCAACATCTCAAGTAAGAGCTTCTGGTGCACCAAACAATGCATTTGAAAATGGCTTTGTTACAAAATTAGATGAAGAGATTAGAGTTAGTCTTTTAGACCAAGATCAATCATATAAAATAAAATTAGAATTATTTGATAATTTGAATAGTAATGCTAATGATGCACCACGTGAAGGTTGTAGAATTTCAACATATTATGACACCACTTTACTTATTACATTAGGGGGGGGTTTTACAACAGAATATACATTACATTTTAGAAGTTATGAAATCGGTCAATTAGTAATTTAATTTTTACGAGATTAAACACTCATTCAAATACTAATGATGGTTAATACCCATGATTAAGATGAACAACATGATATATATTTTAAGTTTAATTTTAATATTTTTATCGTTACAATTGACGATTAGAACAGTTAAGAGACGCAAAAAACAAACAACAAATATTTGGGATATGCCAATACCCCCCCTAAATAATCAATGGAACACCCAATCAAGTTCTCTAAAACCACAAATACCCCCCCCACCCCATATGTTTAGACACCGTTAAATAAATTCTAAAATACGTTTCAATGCCGCTATAATTAAAACTATTATTAATATTGATTTAATTTTTGATTGATTTGTATTAGATCCAAATTTGGAACCAATATACCCTCCAATAATTACAGACACTATAAACGGCAATAAAATATTCAAATCAATTTCTAATTGTTTCGAGAGCCCAGCACCAAATAGTCCAGCCGCTGAATTTACCCAAATAAATAATGCAGAAGTAGTTGCAACACTTTTTGGATCAGCCCATTTTTTCAATAAAAGAATCGGTGATAAAAAAATACCCCCACCAACCCCAATAACACCACTTAAAAAACCAATACTCCCACCAATTGGTAATGTTGTTTTCAGACTTAAATTGACAACCTTCCCCTTTTCAATTATTTCTTTGGTTTGGTATAGTCTATAAGCAGCCCAAATTAATGTAATTGAAAGAAGGTAATCATAAACATCACCATTTATTTTTAGGGCACCCCCAATTATTGCAAATGGAACACTACCCAAAATAAATGGTATTGTAAATTTTTTAACATAAAATCCTGCCTTGTAATAATGGTAAAATGCGATAGCTGCTACAACTAAATTTAAACACCACACATGTTGTTTTAACCAACTACTTTCCATACTTGCAAATGTACTTAATGATAATATAGCTAAATATCCAGAAGCACCCCCATGGCCCACACTAGAATAAAGAATAGAAATAAGAAATAAACCCAAACATAACACAATTAGATTAATATCCACGAACCACCGAGTTTACTTTGATTAATCAATATTATTAAAACAAATCCTTAACGATATAATATGGCAACCCCCTCATTTTCAAATAATAAAAATTATTTTGTAAGTTTAGAAGAAGCCTTAAAACTTTCAAAAACAATTAAAATACCAACTTTTGAAGAAAAATTACCCATTGAAAACACACTTCACAGGGTTTTAATTAATGATATTTATAGTAAGATAAATGATCCCCCCTTTAACAATTCTAGTATGGATGGTTATGCAGTAATTTATTCAGATACAATAACAGCTACAGAAAACGAACCAATAGAATTAGAAATAATCGGAACCCTTCCTGCGGGAGAAACACCCAATGAAAAATTAACATCTGGTTTTGCAATCAAAATCATGACAGGCGCACCAATTCCAGATGGCGCCGATTCGATTATAATGGTTGAAAAAACCAAAAAAACAAATAATAAAGTATTACTTTACTCACCCAGTTTCCCAAACTATATTCGTATTAAAGGTGAAAATTTATCAAAAAATGAACTTATCTTCAAAAAAGGAACATACCTTACTCCTAGAGAAATAGGGTTATTAGCAACAATGGGATTTTCCGAAGTTTCAGTAATTAAACAACTTAAAATTTCAATAATTTCCACAGGTGATGAATTAATTGCACCCGGAAAAGAACTTTTACCAGGTCAAATTTATGAATCTAATAGTTATGTTTTAGAGGGATTAATTAAAGAAATGGGACATATCCCCATTAGACACAATTCTGTTTCAGATACAATTGATGATTTAAGAGAAGAATTAGATAAAGCATCTAACATTTCAGATTTAATTATAACTTCTGGAGGAGTATCAATGGGAGATTTTGATCTTGTAAGGAAAATTATGGAAGAAGAAGGCAATATTTTATTTTGGCGAATTAAAATAAAACCAGGCTCCCCCCCATTATTTGGGAAATGGAATAATACACCTATTTTTGGATTACCAGGAAACCCAGTTAGCTCGCATGTAGTATTTCAAATATTAATTAATCCCTGGCTAAAATTTATTACAAATGCAAATGGCCCTACCCCTAAAATAGTTAAAGCAAAATTACTTGAAAATATCAACCTCAAAAAAGAATACATAAATTTTTCAAGAGTAATTGTTGAAAATACAGGCACAGAGATGATAGCATATACCACAACACACCAAGGCTCAGGAAATTTACATAGTTTAACAACTTCTAATGCATTAACTATTTTACCATACAATGAAAAAGGAACCAAAGATCAAATTATTGATGTTTTACTACTCTAATAAAAAACAGACATTTATCACTGAAATAAAATTAGGGATGCATAATGGCCTTAGAATGTAATATAGATGCGAGAGGTAAAGCAGCAAGGATCAAACTTGGAACTTTTGTTGTGGTGTTAGGAATAATTCTCACTATCTCCACCCTTTTCAATTTCCCCCCAATGTTCTGGGATAGCCTTCCAGAATCCCCAATACCAGTGAATTGGGCCCTTATTGGCTGCACATTTTTTACAGGCTTTTTCACAATTTGGGAGGGACGCAAAGGATGGTGCATTGTCCGAGCTATGGGATTTAAAACAAAAATTTAATATTTTATAATTTAAAATTTACTTTAATTTTTAGGTGTGCCTAAACTATTATATATAGGGGGCTAGGCAGGCAGTTTTAGGAGCACCTAAATTAGGAGAGATTAAAATGAAAATTGGAAAAGAATTATTGATGGCAATATTGATTATTTGTTCAGTATTTGCTGGATGCACAGGAACGGACGAACCTTTGATTAAAGATGATACAGTTGTTGACGACACAACAAACAACACAACTTCTGATAATACAACTACAGATACAGTTGAATTACCAAAATTAAACATCGCATATTCAGTTCAAGATGATTATGAAAATATTGATGAAAACCCACAACGTTTAGCAGATTATCTTAGTGCTAAATTAACTATGGACGTTTCATTATACCCTATAGATTCAGAAGGTGCAGCATTAGAAGCATTAAGATTCGGAAATGCACATTTAGCATTTATGGATGGGGGAAGTGCATGGGTTGGTTGGCAACAATACGATCTTGAAGTTATGGCAGCAGATCAAAAGTCAGATGGCCGAACTTATTACAATGCACATGCATGGGTAAAGGCAGATAGTGAAATGGCAGCAGCACATTTAGATGATGACCCAATAACAGATCCTTTTGCATTATTAGAAGGTAAAACATCATGCCATACAGGATGGTTAAAATCAGCAGGTATGTTAATGCCAATGGGATATTTAATTGGACATGGATATGCAAATGTTGTTGGTGATGCAAATGATGTAGAAACACTAAGAAATACAATATTCAATTTCTTTAGTGATGATGCTTCAATTCCAGATTCTGGAACACCATATTATGGATATGGAGGGGCAGTAAAATGCTTATCTGATGGAACAGGTGATGTTGCATTTGCAAAAGATAGCACAGTCCCATCTTATTGTGATAATGAGGACCCAACAGAAAATGAAGATTGGTGTTTAGCAATGGATCAATATGTTGCATTACCAGAATTTGGGCAGTCTCCAAGTCACCCAGTAATGTATAATCCTCAATATATGGATGAAGAATTAGTAAATAAAGTAACCACTGCATTAGTTGAAATGAAGGACGAGGTAGATGGAGCAGCAATATTATCTGATGTATTAAGTACACCAGGAATCGTTGAAACAGACACAGAAACACATTTAGGGAGTTATTCTGCAGTATTGTCAGCAATTCCAGGAATTTCAGCATATTATAATGATAAATACACAATTAATGATTTAATGACGCCAACAATTGACAATGTTGTAATAGCATATGAAGTTAAAGATGATTATGATAATCCTGATGAAAACCCCCAAATTTTAGCTGATTATTTAGCAGATAAATTAGGAGTAACTGTTGAACTTTACCCAGTAAGTTCTGAAGGTGCAATTATTGAGGCTTTAAGATTTGGAAATGCAGACATTGCATTTATGGATGGAGGAGCGTCATGGGTTGGTTGGAAAGAATATGGATTGGCAGCTATGGCTGCAGACCAAAAGTCTGACGGAAGAACACATTACAATGCACATGCGTGGGTAAAAGCAGATAGTGAAATGGCAGCAGCTCATTTAGATGATGACCCAACAACTGATCCATTTGCATTATTAGAAGGTAAAACATCATGTCATACAGGATGGTTAAAATCAGCAGGTATGTTATTACCAATGGGATACTTAATTGGTAATGGATATGCTGAGGTTATAGGAGATCCAACAGACATTGAGTCATTAAGAAATACAATATTTAATTTCTTTAGTGATGATGCTTCTATTCCAGATTCTGGGACACCATACTATGGATATAGTGGAGCAGTAAAATGCTTATCTGATGGAACAGGTGATGTTGCATTTGCAAAAGATAGTACAGTAGCTTCATATTGTGATAATGAGGACCCAGTAGAAAACGAAGATTGGTGTTTAGCAATGGATCAATATGTTGCATTACCTATGTTTGGTAAAGCACCAAGTCACCCAGTAATGTATAACCCAGATAGAATAGATATCCAAACAAGGACAGCTATACTTAATGCCCTTCTTTCATTAAATAATGAACAATATGTAGAAAATATGACAGTAATGGGCAACACATATACTGGTTGTTATGACATCACAACACACCAAGTTGATTCAGATTCACCAAAAAACACATGCGGAGATCAAATTTTAAACAATATTTTGAATACTCCAGGATTAGTTACGGTGACATCTCAACAACACCTTGGAAGCTACTCAGATTTAATTTCAAATATACCTGGAATCTCAACATATTTTGAAACTAAGTTTGATATAGTCTCCTCTTGAAGATTAAATCTATGGGGGGTGCTTTCTTATTGAGGACAAAGAAAACACCCCTCTAGTAAATCTTCAGAATGTAACTATTGGGTATGATCCCAAAAACATTCTAATTGATATTGGTGAGTTTAAGGCATACCCTGGTGAAATTATAGTTTTAACAGGGATATCAGGAATTGGAAAAACAACACTCCTCAAAACAATTGCAGGGTTAGTCAGGCCAATTTCAGGATCTATTGAAGTGTGTGGTAAACATTTACCCCAACACCCAAATAAAGGAGAATTAGGGTACATCCCCCAAAGTTTAGGATTGGTTCGGCACGCTAGTGTAATGCATAATGTTATGCTTGGTGCTAACGCAGGACATAAACGATTTTGGACCCCCTTACCTTCAAAAATTGCTAAAAAACATGCATTAGATGCAATTATTGCTATGGGAATAGAACCCCTTCAATATAATATTATTCGAAAACTATCGGGTGGACAACAAAGAAGAGTTGCTACTGCTAGAACTTTATCTCAACAACCAAGATTAATTTTAGCTGATGAATTTTTAAGTGAATTAGATGAGCATACAAAAGAAATTGTACAATCAAAAGTGATAGAATATATCCATCAAAACAAATCCACCCTTGTGGTTGTTGAACATGATATTTCTAGAGCCAAAGAAATGGGTGATAGGATTTTTTCAATTGAAGATGCTAAAATAAAAGAGATAACTAATATGGAGGAGGAATGATGTCTTTATTTCAAAATTATTATAGAAAGGTGAAATTACCTTTTTTGTTAATATTACTTTTGACACTTACTTGGTTGATTTTTAGTGATTTAGTAGATGGGGATTGGGGATCTCTTGAAAATAGTTTAGATAACCTTTCTGTGTTTTTCTATGAATCGTTGTGGCCCCCAGATTGGAGAGTAATAAAACCCCAAGCATATCCAGTTTGTACAGAATACCCTCCTTTTGAATTTAAATGCTCAACAGCATGGATTGGAATGACTGAAACGTTGAAGATTGCATTTGTTGCAACAATTTTTGGAATGATACTTTCATTACCACTTTCTTTATTGGCCGCCAGAAATTTAAATCCTTTATGGATTTCATACCCAGCAAGAATTATTTTGGCGGCTTTTAGAAGTTTACCAAGTATTATTTGGGCTATTTTATTTGTTATTTTAATAGGGTTTGGGCCAGTTTCTGGAGCTTTGGCCATGACATTTTATACAATTGGCTATTTAGGAAAATTACAGTACGAATCTATTGAAGGGATTTCTCGAGATCCTTTAGATGCTGCAGATGCTATGGGACTAAATAAGATGGAAAAATCAATTGGAGTTGTAATTCCAGAATCAGCAAACAATTTAATTTCTCAATTAATTTTTATGTTTGAATATAATGTTAGACATGGTACTGTAATTGGTATTGTTGGAGCAGGTGGAATTGGTTACTACATCAATTTATATTTGAAATTTTTACAATATGACAAAGTCATTGCATACCTAATAATTATATTCATAACTGTAGTAATTATTGATTTAATATCTATTTATGCAAGGTCATTTTTTACTGAAAAAGAAAATCTAAAACGGGCAAGTTGGACAGAAGTCTTTATTCCAGAATTTTTCCTTTCAAAATATAAAAAAGAATAATAATGGTATTATTATTTGGAGCATTAGGCCCGTTTTTAATTTTAGAAGGGTTGAATATTATATGATAGTGGCTTCATATAAGTAGAAAAAACCACTTCCAATAATACCTAACATTACTCCCCTTTGAATCCATTCCACTTTGAGATTTTTTAACCAACGTTTACCAATATTA
>PAAW01000063.1 GCA_002699515.1 Methanobacteriota archaeon | reverse complement strand
TTTAATTTCATTTGAGGAAATAAAATGAATCTTATTCCTCGACGGTTTATTGCTGGAATTTTTCGAGCCCTTGGATACCATATTGAAAGTATCAAAGGAAATGATGATTCGGAGTTATATTCAGAGTTCCCATTAAATTCATTAAATAATAAATCTTTTTTGAATATAGGTGCAGGCACATTTAATCATAAACATTGGACAAATGTTGATTATGGTTCTGAACAATATGCTAAAGTTCAAAATAAATTTGTTGAATTAAATTTGATGGAAATACCACAATTCCCATTTGAAAATGAATCTATTGAATTAATTTATTCAAGTCATACAATTGAACATGTAAATGATTCTGCAGTAAAAAATTTAATCGAGGAATCTTTTAGAATTTTAAAAATCGGAGGCGTTCTTAGAATTACCTGTCCAGATGCAAATCTACTCCTTAACAGTGTAAAAAATAATGTGAGCAAATACTGGGAGTGGAGGCATGAATGGTTTAAGAAAAATTTTGAAATAAAACCAAAGGAAATAGAGATTGAAGATTTCTTAGTAAGAGAAATTTCAACTGCTCGTTGTAGGTTTTTTGAAAACGAAATTGAACCACTTGATCCTAAGATTATCAGGGAAAAAATAAACCAATTAGATAGTGAGAACTTTCTTCAATGGATGGTAGAGAAAAATATATTTGATGGCAATAATCCACAATATCATATTAATTATTGGACATTTGAAAAATTAAAGAACTTATGTAATGAAGCAGGGTTTACTACAATTTACCATTCAGGCTTTGGACAATCTCTTTCTCCTCCATTAACGAATACAAAAATATTTGACAATACACATCCAAAAATGTCATTATATCTCGAAGCAAGAAAAGAATAATTACATCCGTTTGATTCATAGACATGTTACACACAGCAGTGGTTATCGCGAGTGATTAAGATGAGTGAAGAATTGATGAAAGAAGCAATTGAAATGTTTAGAGATGGTAACTTAGAAGGTGCAGTTTCAAACCTTGATGAAAAATTAAAAAGTAATTCAGGCAACCCTCAATTACACCATTCATATGCAGAATTTGCAAATATGCTCAATATGGAAGCACAAGATGATATAATTCCAGGTGGAAAAATTATGATGCATTACAAAAAAGCAATGGAGATGGATGAAGAAAATGACGAGTACATTGCTGATTTCGCTAGTTTTGCACTTGAATGCAGAAGAATTCCAGTTGCTGTAAAAGAGTTCCAAAGGTATGCAAAAAGATTAGAGTTAGCTGATATTCCAGTAGATGATGTATTGTATATGGCTGCAAGAAATATTGTAGACAGTATTGAAGTAATGGATCCTGAAAAGAAAAATCCAATGGTTCAACCATGGCTAAAACAAGCACTTATTTGGTCAGTAGGCGGTCTAGGATATTCTCCAGAAGATGCAATTGAATTAATGTCAAATGATTCCTAATTGTGACTAATCATGAAAGTAGCCATAACATTTTCATATTTAGGAAATGAATATCATGGTAGTCAAATTCAACCAGAACTGAATACTGTACAAGGTGAATTAGAGAAAGCATGTAAACGTCTAAAATGGTCACCAAACGGTGTTAAAATTAGTAGTAGAACTGATTCTGGAGTAAATGCCAGAATGAATTTTGCAGTTATAGATGTTCCAGATGGGATAAAACGTGATTTCCCCCAGGGTTTGCTAAAAGGTTTTAATGACATTTTACCAAAGAATATTTGCATTTATGATGCTGAGGAAATATCAGAAATATGCAATATTAGAGCCGCAAAAATGAGAACATATAGGTATAGATTAGAATTACTTGAAAACTGGAATGATATTTTAAAAATTGAAGAATTAGAAAATGCACTTAATATATTCAAAGGCAAGCATGACTTTCATAATTTTTACAAACAAGAAGATGACAGAAGTACTATCAGAATTATTGAAGAAATCACACCTTGGCTTTCAGAAAAAAAGAGAATTATTGGTTTTGAAATAAAAAGTCGAGGCTTTTTATGGAATCAAGTAAGAAGAATTGCTAATTGTATCACAGGGTTACTAAATAAGGATTATTCAAAAGAGGATGTTGAAAAATCATTGATTGAAAATGGAGAGAAATATGATTTTGGTTTAGCCCCATCAAGGTGGTTAACTTTGTGGCATTTAGAACATGAACTCCTGTCTCCAAAAAAAGATACTCCATTTTTTGACCCTCCACCCATTGCAAATTTAAATTTCGATCGCAGAGTTAATTCAATACTTCTTGAATCTGAAGCAAAAAAACATCAAGCATGGCTTCAAAGTGAGTTTGCGATGTTATTAAAATTAAAACTTTAAATTTCAATATTTACTAAGTCTCCATCTTTTACATTCATTGTTTTACGAAGATATTTTGACGATATAACTTCAACTACATCTACATGACGCGTTAAATCTGGAATTAATATTGCAGATGGGATAAGTTCAGAATCTGAAGACTTTATTTTACATAAAATTGCATTAGCGCCCCCAAAACTTTTACCATCTCTTAAAAAACCCCTAATTCTCAAAAGATCTACTTTTGAAAGATCTATTTTTTCTGATTCATGAATTAATGATTCAGAAATCCCTAATGTGTCAATTCCTGCTTTTTTTCTCATAGATATAAATTTACTTAAGTCATATTTTTCAACATTTAAATTAAGTGTACCTGGCCACGCTTGCTCTCCTAAGATTGTTAAAAATTGTTCTTGATAATGTGGCTGAGCCATAAAAATTGACGCTCTTCCTAACCCACTAGAAACCGTTCCATTAAGTCGCATTATTTACGCCCACTCATGACTTATTCATCAACTAATAGGATGAAATGATTGCAAAACTACAATGGCCGGCCTATATCTCGTAGGTTAAGTGATGACATGCCTGGAGACAAATCATGGATGGTTGAAAAATACTCAAGTCTAGTTGAACAAGGATTAGATTGGAGGTTAAAAGCATTAGAAACTGCCTCAGAACCTCGTTGTATTGTAGATGGAAAACAAAACATAATGTTATGCGCAAATAATTATCTCAACCTTACAACTCATGAAAAAGTAGTTAATGCCATGGTAGATGCTACTCAAAAATATGGAGCAGGTTCTGGCTCAGTTAGAGCTATTGCAGGAAATATGCAATTACATGAGGATTTAGAATCAACTATTGCTAGATTTAAAGGTGTTGAAGCAGCCTTAACTTATTCAGCAGGATATACTGCAAATGTGGGTTTAATTCCAACCTTGGTAGAAAATAAAGAAGATTTAATTATTTCAGATGAATTAAATCATGGTTCAATTATTGATGGAGTAAGATTAACTAAAGCAAGTAGAGCAGTTTACCAGCATAATGATACAGAAGCTCTTGAGAACGTACTTAAAGAAAATAAAAATGCACGTCGAAAATTAATTATTACTGATGGTGTATTCAGCATGGATGGAGATATTGCCCCATTAGATATTATTGCAGAACTTGCTGAGCAATATGGTGCAATGGTAATGGTAGATGATTGCCATGGTGAAGGAGTTCTTGGAGATGGGGGAAGAGGCATTGTTGATCATTTCAAATTACAAGGAAAAATAGATTTTGAAATAGGTTCTTTTTCAAAGGCATTGGGTGTACAAGGTGGTGTTCTTTCAGGCAGTGAAATTGTTAAAAAACATGCGATTAATCATAGCAGGTCATGGTTACTCTCTGGAAGTCAACCACCTGGTGTTGCAGCCGCTCAAAAAGCTGCAATTGAAGTACTAAGAGATGAACCTGAACACCATGCAAAATTATGGAGTAATACTGAATATTTCCGAAATGAAATGCAATCACTTGGGTTTGATACTGGTGTTTCAGAAACACCAATTATTCCTGTAATGTGTGGGGAATCAATACTTGCAAAAAAGTTATCAGAAGAATTATACAAAAAAGGTATTTTTGCACTACCTATCGTATTTCCAATGGTTGCAAAGGACAAGGCAAGAATTCGATGCATGATAAGTTCTGGACTTACAAAAAATGATTTAGATTTAGTAATTAGCACTTTTTCTGAGGTTGGTAAACAATTAGGAATTATCTAATTATTCTTCCGAAAAGTCATCTACTATCTCATTTAATTCATGGTCTTCGTCTACAATATTCTGCTTTTCTAGACCTTCAAAGGGATTGAGATTTTGTTCTATTAATTCCAATAACCTCCATCTTGGCGCCCAAGACAAATGTACATAAACAGGGCCTGGGAAAATCATCAAAAGTAATCCTATATCTTTAGACCATGAAGGGAAATTCGACATACCTATTGAAAATGTTAATATGACCAATCCTAAAAATGGTGACAAATAAATAATAATTCTTGGTACTGTAATTGGCATTCTTTTTGTAAGTTTGACAATTTGTGAAGATAAACCACCTAACAAACTTAACATTAGTAATAATAAAAGGGAATATAATGACCAGTTAATTATCCAAATATTCATGTCCCAATTAGACTCATAAGCAAATGGAAGTAACAAAATTAGTGATAATAAAAATCCATAAAAAGCACCAATAAATACAGGATGGGAAATAGACAAGGGTAATTTAGAAAATCTTGCAGAAAGATTACCTCCCTCAATTAGTAATTTATGCTCAATTGGGAATTCTTCTAACCTATCCCTCCATTTTTCAATTGAAGACACAAATTCCTCCGTGAATAATCACTTCATAAGTTATAAGGTAAATTATTTAGTAATAACCTTCATTTCTTTCCCTTTGAAAACTTACGGAAAATAGCCCCAGGCTTTACATTTAATTCACCAGGATTTGTTTCTGGCCAAAAACGAGCTACATCTAATTCCTCATCATCTTCTCTAATTCTTGCACTTTCAATTTCGTCTTCTTCATGATTTTGTGCGTCCCTAATTGCTAATGCTAAATTTAGCCATTTTATTACCTCAGATTCTATTTTTTGAGTATTGCCCTCTCTTAAAAAACTCAAAAGTAATGGTAGTTTTGAAATTTCAAAAACTAATTCTTCATTTCCGTCATCGATTAAAAGTCCCTTTCCCTCAATATTTTTTTTCATTCTTCCTTTTCTTGGCAAAACTTCCCATTTCTCTAAAGATCTATATGCCACTTCTGCCTCATTAACATCATGTTCCTCTTCAACCCATGGATGTCCCAAATTTACTGCTATTGAATTCATAATCGCTTTTTTACTTTGAATCTCAATTAAAAAGAGAATGAATAATGACAATGAAGGCAAGAATATCAAAACAAAAAAGAATACCATCTCTAATGACAATAAAAATAGACTTAAAAGTAAAAAAGCAAACGAAATAGAAACTCTCAAGAATGAGTTTTTTATGTTTTCACTCCCTGATGCTAATTTGCTTAAAATGATAAACCCAACTGGCATTTTAGTATCCTCCATAACAGTGCCATTTCGTCAAAGTGAATAAATCTCGCCAATCGGATAACGTCAGATAAATGCAATTTTTTATTATTTACAGCCCATGAATTCAAGAAGTAATAATCTACAACGCCCATAAAGAGGGGCTTAGATGTTAGATCTACCTATTGGCGTTATTACTGAAAAAAGAAGAGGAGGACCCTCGGTATTGTCGTTATTAGCAAAGGACTTAATTGGCTCAAAGGTAGACTCATATATCCGTACTGAAATTAAATCAAATAATGAGGTTTCAAGAATTGGATATGTTGTTTTTAGAAACGGCAACCCATTAATGTCAATGCATGCAGAAGAAAAAGTACATCATGCTGCTAATGCATTAGAAAAAATCGATGACGATGCTGCAGAACTAGATTGTCTTTTAACTGTACATAGGAACATAGATGTAGATTTATTATTACAAACATTCCCCGAATCATTATTAAATTTAGAAATCAATATGGATGTTGAAGCAAAATCAGAATGGTGGAAAGAGAAAGAAATTAGTTCTAAAACTTGGACAAGTTCTAAAGCACTACCAGAACAAAAATTTGAAACTAATAATTCTCCAGAGTTTGAAAGAGCGATTGAAGCAAAATTAAGAAGATTAAAGGGAAGTAAAAGTAACGAATTATATCCTGGGCATGCATATTTAGTTGCAGATGCTAACCCTAAAAATTCATTTGAATTAGCATCAAGGTTATGTGAAATTGAACATGAATTGATGATTATTTCAAGACTTCCAGGTAGTCGAATTAGTGTAGAAAATAAATTGCCAAGAAAAATGTGTTATTGGTTAACTGAAAAGAAAGTAAATGATGAACAAATTATGGGACCCCAATTAGAAGTTCTATATTCAAAAATCAAAGATTTCTTTATGAATTACCCAAGAAGTGTAGTTGTACTAGATGGCTTCGAATTTCTTTATGCAATACATGGAAAAGATCGTGCACTAGATTTCTTAAGGAGATTAGTCGACATTGCAACTACTTCTGATGATCTAGCAATGATTCCAATAAACCTAGATGCATTTGATTCTCGTTCAAGAGCATTAATCAAGCGGGAATTAGACTTACTTAATAATGAAGATATAGAAGATTGGTTACTTTCACCTGAAGATTTAGAGGGGCATTTATTTCACCTTCCCGATCAACAAGAAATTTTATGGGATGAAGAATTAAAAACAAAAAAGGCACCAATAAAAAAAGAGGTTGTACCTCAAAATCAAATCCCTGACGTTACAGAAACAATAGCTTCTGAAAACAATAATAAAAAGGAAATTAATAATGAAGCTAGTAGATTAGACTTAAGTGGAATTATTGAAAAATGGGATGAAGAAGATTCAAAAAACGATGTAAAAGAATCTATTGTAGAAACATTTAGAGAAGAGCCTATAGAGATATTAGATTATAAAAAAGATTCAATAAATGGCCCTAAAGAACCTACGAAAGTAAAACTCTTAGGCACCAAACAGAAATTAAAAAAAATAACAACTAAAAAAAATAATTCTAGCCTTAAAGAAGCCACAAAACTTACAATAAAAAATGAAAAGAAAATATTAAAAAATGATGAATGGAAGAAAAAAGATAGAAATAAAACCTATCGTCAATATTATGATGCTTCTAAACACAAGGGTAAAACAGGCGGAGAAGATTGAGGCGGGTTCCAAGTTTTTTAGATGATGCGATTTCAGCAGCTCAAAAGAGATTAGGAGTCTCTCCAGAAGAACCTCAAGATAGAAGAAAAGCAATTAGGCGCCCAAGCCTTTTAGAACTAAATCACAAATCAAAACCAAGAGTAAGTTTGCCATTACATCCTCAAAATAAGAGTTCATGGTTAACAAAAAACCTACCAGAAGAATTAGGAAATTCTAGGGATGTAAATAAAAATCAAGAGGGCCCTATTTGGAAAGTTGCACTTGATGAATTAAACAACAATAATGTCCAAAATAATCAGGCAAGTTCTTTTTTACATGAAAATGTAACAACTTGGCCGCCATTACTATCTACAAATATCTCAAAAAATATGGGAAATTGGCAAATTGTTGAAGAAAATAGACAACTTACAAAAACAATTGATTCAATCATTGAAAGGCCTGGCTCACATCTAAATCCAATTCATATTAAAGGAGATTATGGTGTTGGAAAAACACATATTTCCTTGGCTGCAAGTTATGAAATTCAGTCGATATATGGTGATGAATCTGTAAGAATTATTCGTTCAAATACAATAATTGAGAATGCAAATGGATTACCAAATATGCCTCAAAATATTCCAAAATTAAAAATGATACTCCTGGAAGACTTTGAAGCATTAACCTCAAACCCTTCTAGAATGCAAGCAATTAGTAATTGGATTATTTGGAACATAAATAATGGGGTTCAACTCATCATTACTTCAGATGGATCGATTGATTCAAATATTGGAGGAGATGTTAAAAGACTATTAGATTCTAGCATATTATTTAATATAGAAAATTATTCAAATACAAGTAAAATGCGTATTCTAAGAAGATTAGCAATGGATAGAAATGTTGTTCTTTCTGATGAACATTTATCTATCTTAATCAACTCAAAAAACAATCTTCCAAGTTTGCTATCTTCATTTGAAAAATTTATAATTGCTCAAAAAGATGGTACTTTGCCAAGTGATCCTAAAGAAGCTATTGCAAGTTTAGATGGTGTTCAAACACTTTATAATTCAATGTTTTCTGAGGATATTGTAACTACCGCAAAAGAAATTGCTACAAAAACAGTTGATTCAACTGATTTTTCTAAATTTGAATTAGATGAAAATGAGATCAATATTGAGCTGAATTTAGAAGATATCCCAGAAATCAAATCAGATGCTGAAAAAATTACCGATGAAGCAAAAGAAATAATTTCAAAATGGAATCAAGATTTAAATCTTCCAAAAGAACACATAGAATCTAAAGAACTGCTTGAAGAACTGAGTGAACATGGATTAGATAGAATGGCAGATGTAGGATTTGCATTTGAGAAATATAATGACATACTAAATGGAATTGAATCAAGAATCGGGGAAATCTCAAAAACATTGGAAAGTTCAGATACTGACACATTACTAAAATTAGCTGATGAAATGTCTGATTTAGAATACTCACTTCAGGATTTAAAGCCTCTAGTTAGTTCTTTAGACAGGGCACCATTAACAAACACACCAGATAAAAATATAGAATTGCCTAACCTTGAGATGTTAAAAAAGCTTGATGAATACATACCAAATAATGAATGGAACATAGATTCTGAAGAGGTAAGTATGGAGGATTTACTAAATGAAGGTGAATTGAATCCTGTAAATCATTTAGTATTAATTCCAACTACAAATGTAAATCTAATGGATTCCTTTCAAGAAGAATAAATAAGTGAGGTTTTCGATTGAAATTCTTCAAAAAAACATCATGGTGGGAATCAGGAATAAAATTCACATGTTTACCAAATTGTGGAAAATGCTGTAATGAACCCAATGGAATAGTATATCTTTCACTAAAAGACATGACAAGGCTTGCAGCATTTCAAAGCATGTCTTTATCAGAATGGATTAAACGTGACTGTAGAAAAACATTAGATGGCAGATATGTGTTAAAAAGTAAACCAGAAAATTTGATTTGTATATATCTTGATGATGACTTGAAATGTAATGTATATGATTCAAAGCCAGATCAATGTAGTGCTTTCCCTTGGTGGAATGAAAATTTAAAAAATGAAAAATCATGGAACAAAACAAAACAAATCTGCCCAGGAATAGAACATCCAGATGCACTTCTAATTGACAATAATACAATTAAATTTTGGATTGAAGCAGACAATATTGCTGAAAAAGGTGTCAGAGACATTGACTTATAAAAATGAATTATTTCAACGACGCACTTATACCTAAAATCTCACAGGCTTAATCCCTGAGGTAATGTTTATGGGAGATGATGATGAAATTCTACTTGAATTGACAAAAAAACATCTAAACATAGGACTTAGAGGAGTACCGGTAGGAACATGTAGAACTAGTTTTGTTACTCCCGAACAAGGCGTCCACTATTGTGGTTATCCAATAAAAGATTTGGCAGAATTAAGAGCTGAAGATGTAGTTTATCTATTATTTCACAAAGAATTACCCACATTAGATCAATCCGAAGCTTTCAGGAGAGAATTATCAAAAAGAGGTACTATTAATCCAGCAGTTGTTGATGTATTACATACCTTACCAATTGAAGGCCATCCAATGCACTGGCTTTCCATTGGGATTCAAACACTAGGAATGTATTGCAAAGAGGATGACTGGAGAAGCAATGCTCTGAATCTAGTAGCTCAAATGCCAATTTTGATGGCATTAATTATGAGAATTAGAGAGGGCAGAGGCGCAAACCTAGAGGCATCACAACCAGAATTAGGATTAATCAAAAATTTCGTTAATTTACTAAATCTTCCTAGTGCAGATCATGAAATCATGTCTAAGATTCTTTCAACATTTTTTGTATTGCACATGGATCATGGTGGAGGAAATCTATCTACATTTACTGGAAAGGCTGTTGCTTCAGGTCATGCAGGATTGCATTCAAGTATGGTTGCAGCAATGAATGCACTTTCTGGGCCATTGCATGGTAGAGCAAATCAAGCAACTTTAGAATTTGTAAAAAACATAGGTACAGATAATAAAGAAGATGTAGAAAAATTTGTAAGAGCGGAATTAATGGCTAAAAGACCTATTTTCGGATTTGGGCATGCTGTACTAAGAAAAGAAGACCCTCGTGCAACAATTCAATTAAAATTAGCTAAGGAACTATGCCCTGATGATAAAAATATTAAAATTGTTCAAACATTAAATGAGATTGTTCCTTCAATATTATCTGAAATTCCAAAAATTACAAACCCTAATGCAAATGTAGATTTAGTTTCAGGATCACTTTTAAATTATATTGGATTTACAAAGCCAGAATATTACACAACATTTTTTGGATGGGCAAGAACTGCAGGAATCGGTGCTCAAATTATCGATGAAAGAATGGTATTAAGAGAAGGTAAAGGAGTTCCAATATATAGACCAAAATATATTGCTGAAGGACAAAAACTTCGTAGGTTAGATTAATTAAATATCGGTCTTGGAGAATTTCCACAACCTCTATGTCCAATAATTCTTACAGACTCCCAA
>PAAW01000062.1 GCA_002699515.1 Methanobacteriota archaeon | reverse complement strand
CGCTGCGAACGACCCCCTGCTTAGAATGCGGTTTTCAAATGGGCCAGATGATTTATCATGGTCATTTTTGAAAGTTAGTGTCGGTGGTGAAGATGGAACCTTATCTGAATGTAAGATTGGGCAAGTATCTGCGTTAGGTGAAGAAATTAACGTTTTCAACCTAATAAGTGATAACAACGCTCATGATTTAACTACAGACGGAGATAGGAACGGAGAATTACCAGACGGTACTGCTGCAAACTGGGCATCAAGATTGCCTAACAATGCAGGTTTCTATGCTACAGCATACGAAATGGATATGTCAACTGGTCTTTCCACTGACAATTCATTTTTCTTGTCATATGACTTTGACACGTTAAATGCTGGAACACAAGCTGGTGTTGGTAATGCAGTAGATGATGATTATACATACTACATCTATGGAGTTAATTCAAACTCTGATGATCCAAATGATGGACATTCATTTGACGTAGTAACATCTGTTGAATCTGCAGGACAATACTTGTACTTTGCAAGCCAATATGCTGGAGACTACAACCCTCAAGTTCCAGGACTTGAAGTTCTAGTAACTGGTATGATGTACTATGACATGGATGGCGATGGAACAGCAGAAACTCCAATGAACGGCATTAGAGCTGTTACAGTTACAGGTGCTGGTGCAGGATTTGTATATGATTACGCAGTAACAGGTGCAGGCCCATCCCAAGCAATTTCTGCTATGGGAGATATCATGTATTGGTATCAAAATGATGATGGAACATCAACATTGAAATCAGTACTTGGTGGTGGAGATCATGGTGACTTTAATGTTGCAATCCAAAAGAACAACAGAATGGTTGGTACAGATAGTGCTCTAATCTTCATGAGTGATGCTGGATTAGAAACAATGATCAACCATCCTGAGTATGGAATCATGCATGCTGGAACAAATGCTGATGTACAAGGATATGCACTTGGATTTACTAATGACCTTAACTGGTTAATTATTGGTGAATCTACTAATATGCATCTTGGACTTGCTACTGCTGGAGGATTTACTCTAGTAGGAATTGGTGCAGATAATCAAGGCAGTGCATTGTCAGCTGATACAACTGGACAAGGTGTATTTGGAACATTTGGAACTGTATTAAACAGTCCAACAGGAAACACATACATTTACTATAATGCTTTAGATTTAGTTAATGGTGGAATGGATGTATTTGCTTACCAAATTGCTGGTATTGATGCAGATGGTAATGGTGTAGATGATGGAAGTTCCGCAGCTCAAGGTTTTGAAGCACGTAGTGGAATTACTATCGATGAAACATCTGTTAACTTTGGAGCATACTCTGGTGTAATTGGAGTATTTAGAGCTGGAATGAACTCAGGTGGAGAAACAGTATTCCAATTGATCATCATGAACCCAGATTTAGGAATTAACCTAGCATTCTGGTCAGATCAAGTAGGACTATTAAGCAATCTTGCTGCAGTATTGGGTAGTGAATATACTGACCCTAACTTCAATGCAGGTTTCTATACACAGTATGTACATGACCTTGGTCTAGGTAGTGGTAAAATTATGACTACATACATAGACAGCAATGGTAACATGGATCCAGGATTAATTGATTTAATGGCAATGCTACAATCAATGAATACAGGAGACGCTGCTGGAGAAGCAACAACTGATGCTAAATGTATTATCTTCCAAGAAGACAGTACAGATGATGGTTTATGGCAAGGTACGGAAGTTCTTACAATTTATGAGAACGGATACGACATTTGTGGTGCACAAATATCAAGTACATGTGACCTTGATATTACTGTGTACTACAAAGGTAAAGTATTAGCTGGAACATCTGAAGTAAGCATTCTCTAAGTAATTAGTGAATAGTTTCGGAAAATACAGGTTTAACCTGAATACGGACCCCTCAAGGGCTGAGGCTCTTGAGGGGTTTTTTTTATTTAATGAATCTAAGAGGACTAGCCAAGGTAGGAATCTCACCAATCATCTTTATTGCTCCTCTTGAAATTGATTGAGGATCATTTAATGCTTCTTCAATTGTATTTATCGGAGCACAAGGAATTCCTGAAAGAATTTCTTCCAAATCTTTCTTGTTATAATTTTTAAGTTTATTAGAAATACATAATTCCACATCAACTCTATTTTTTATTCTTCCTTCATTAGTACTCCATTCTGGTAAATTATTTATGTTTAGAATTTCACATAATTTTTCCCATTGAGGTTCTGAACCTACGGCAACTACAAACCATCCATCATTTGCTTTGAATGCTCTATAAGGAACTAGGTTTGGGTGTGCTGAGCCCATTTTTGTGGGATTTTTTCCAGATGCAAGCATGTTTTGAGCTTGATTAACAAGTGCAGCAATCGCACAATCCCACAAACTAATGTCTATTTTTCTAATAATTCCTGTTCTTTCTTTTTCAAATAACGCTGCTAATATCGCATTACCTGCATTTAAGCCTGTGATTACATCAATCCAAGCAACCCCAACCTTTACTGGTGGCCCATCAACATCTCCAGTAATGCTCATTATACCAGATCTTGCTTGTAATGATAAATCATATCCAGGTTCATCTTTTCTTGGCCCAGTTGCTCCAAATCCAGAGATAGAACATAGGATTACATGTTCAGGTATAGGTCCGAGAAGTCTTTCTAAAGTACCAGGTTTAAAATTTTCAATAACTACATCAGCATCCATAATCATTGAACGGATTTTTTCACTTTCAAGTTTTAAATCCGCTTGGATTACTTTTTTCCCTCGATTACAACATAAATAATAAGCAGCGACTTTTTCATTTTCAAAACCTGTTGTAAAAGGGGGCCCCCATCTACGAGTATCATCCCCCCAAGGAGCTTCAACCTTCTTTACATTGGCCCCTAGGTCTGCAAGGATTTGTGCAGCATATGGGCCTGCTAGAATTCTTGATAAATCTAAAACATTAATGCCCTCTAATATTGTGTTCATATACGTCCTAGTCTAGAAGGTATGATAATTTTACATATTGAAATTGAATATTATGTACTAATTCACCTCCTAAGTTGTAAATACATGAACAAAATATTGATATAAAATTCGATACAACATATTAGATACTAAATGAAATCGATTATATCTATGGGAGACTTATCTCCACGTTCAAATGTTAGTAAATTAGTTGATATTAAAAAAAACTCTGAAGTAGATTTAATACATCAAGTAGATTTAAATCGAACATTATTTAGTCGAATTTTTTGGTTTATCTTGGGATTTACTATAATGGTAATTGGTTTGATTGGAATTATAGTACCAGTATTGCCAACAACTCCTCTAATGATTTTAGCTGCAGCCTGTTTTGCTAAATCTAGTCAAAGATTTTATGATTGGATTATTAATAATAAATTATTTGGACACCATGTTAAAAATTACAGAGAAGGAAAAGGAATACCCAAAAAAATTAAACCTGTAATATTGGTAACTTTATGGTCGTTTGTACTTTTTGCAGTATTTTTTGCAATTCCCGATTCAGCACCACTTATTTCTAAAGTCTCGACTTTAATTTTAGCATTAATCGGAACAATATTTATTTTAAGAATACCTAATTTACAGAAATAATTTCATTAAAAGATCTTAGTATTATCTGTTTGAAGCCCTTTATCCACATAGGATCATCATTCAGGCAATTAACAACAATCAATTCATTTTCATTATCTTTTAAGAAATCTTTACGGATTTCAATATCTAATTCTTCTAATGTTTCTAAACCATCAGCAAGAAATGAGGGCGAAACAATAATTAGTTTTTTAACGCCTTCATTTTTCAATTTTTCAACGGTCTCTTTTGTTGACGGTTTCAACCATTTTGCAGGACCAAGACGACTTTGATAACTAATAGTCCATTGAGTATCTTCCAAACCTAATTTTTTAACTACAGAAAGTGTAGTCATCATGCAATGATGTGCATAACAATTAGTATTTTCATTAACTTTCATTGTACAACAAGCATTAACTTTTTGGCAATGTTTACCTGAATTATCAATTCTTTTAATATGAGAAATAGGTAAACCATGATAAGAAAAAAGTAGGTGAGAGTCTTCTGATAAATATTTCTTGATTGAATTCGATAAAGGATTAATGAAATTAGGGTCTTCAGGAAAGTGACCTAATTCTCTTATTATAGGAAACCACTTAATTTTTTTTAATTGAGAATATGTATATTTCAATGCTGATTCGGTAGTTGCTTGAGCATAATGTGGAAATAATGGAGCAATTAGTAACTCATCAACCTCTAATTCTTTTAATTTTTTTAAACCACTTTCAATACTAGGATTCCCATATCGCATTCCTACGATACAATGTGTATTTTCTAACTCTTGTTGAAGTGCATCTGCCATTCTTTGAGTATATACCCTCAATGGAGCTCCTTCATCCATCCAAACACTTTCATATTTAGGTGCTGTTTTTTTTGGGCGGGTTTGTAGAATAATTCCACGTACTAGAAGATGGCGTAAAGGTGCAGGCAAATCAATTACATCTGGATCTAGTAAAAATTCTCTAAGGTACTTTTTAACTGAATCAACCGTTGGATTATCTGGTGTACCAATATTTATTAGTAGCACTCCACGCTTGCTCATGGCTTAAACTCAATTCCTTTAGTTTGTAATGATTTGTAATTTCAGAATAAACAAAAAGTATTATTTTCTTCCTTGATCATACATTTCTTTTAATTCACCAGACTCATACATTTCCAGAACAATATCAGAACCTCCAATTAGTTCGCCATGAACGTAAATTTGTGGCATTGTAGGGAAATCAGCCCATTCACAAATAGAGGGAATTGCCCGATGATCCGCTAATACATTTATTGCAGCAAATGGAATTTGGAATTGGTTTAATACTTGAGCAGCCCTATTTGAAAAACCACATTGAGGTTCTTCGGGGGTACCTTTCATAAATAGAACTAAATCATGTTCCGCTACTATACTATCTAACCACTCTTTGCTCCATAATTCCATATTTAATCACCATTTTTATTATTATTCATGCGCTCAATTGATCTTGAATGAATACCCTGCCCACCACCATGAGGATGAAAAACATTTTCAGAGGTTTTCGATGCTTGTTCAGGTGTTAATGCTTGAATGTCAAGGGCGTGCACTTGATAGGGGATAAATTGCTTAAAGTGATTAAGTATTATTTTTTGTCTCGCCAAAGGTCTTTTATTTTCAAATTCTTTGTCTACAACTCTAAGGTGGAAATGATCTTCTCCTCCTGTCAAATCTGTAACTTTAACAACACAATTTGGAAGTACTTTTCGAACCTCAGATTCCATCCATTCAATTGTTGGCATTACTGTTGGCAAACCTTCATCAATTTTAATTTATTTGATATAACTCAATTAATTTTTTTAATACATTTTCTTTTTCAAAATGCTTTGGTACATTCCAAACATTGATATTATTTTTTAATGCATTTTCGATTGATTTAACTAATGTCTGGGAACTAAAATCTTTTGAAACAGAATTTGAAGGTAACCAAGATGAAGAGTCCCCTACAGAAGTAGAAACAACTCTTGCGCCGCAAAATATTGCTTCTTTAGTTACTAATGGCCCTCCCTCTCTCTTACTTGTAAGTAAAACTAAATCAGCCCATTGGAATTTTTGAATGGTCTTTTCTCTGGAATCGTTTTTTAGATAATCCTTTTCAATTTCCCACCCATTTTTTTTTAATTCATTAATTGTGTTTTTGAATAAGGAGTAGTTTTTTTCTTTTCTAGAGGGGTTTGCAGGAAATAATATCTTTAATGTTTTAATTTCCCAATCAAATTTTTTAATTCCCCTCCGTTCTTTTATATTTATATCAACATGGCAAGGAATATAATGGGTTTTTTTATCTTCTACAAACTTTTTCGCAATATCTAAATGATGATTATTTACTACACATATACCCGAAATATTTTGAGAATTTTTGATTATGGAATGATGAATTTTTTTATTATTTATTCCAACATCAAAATCCCATCCATGTACAGTTATAAAAAAAGGAACTCCAAATTTTTTTGAAATCGCTTCTCCAACTTTCAATAATGGATGTACACTATGAAGATGGATTATATCTGGATTCCATTCCTGAACCCATTCGTAAATCTGAGAGATCATTCTTTTTGCAAAACTTTGATTAATATTTGGAAATATAGTTCCCGGAAATGAAAGATATCTTGGATGAAATACATCTATATTTTCTACAGTTCTATATTTTTTTAATTTTCTCAATCCTTTAAAATTTTTATTTAATTTGGAAAAAAGGGGAGGGATCAATGGTAAAGGATTTACTATTTTCACATCATATCCTGCAGACATTAATAATTTAGCCTGAGCCAAAATATAACATCCTCTTGATTGATTTTTATCGAATGGAAATACATTACTTATTATCAATATTTTTTGCATACCATAGCCTCAATTAGCTAATGCATCTTGGATTTCATTAAGATTTTCTTTAATGGTGCCCTTTTCATTAATTAAACCAGAACCAACTACTGAAATATCAACACCCCATTCTTTAACTAGGGAGATATTATGTGCTTTTATACCTCCATCAATCATAATTTTCACATCTTTACCGCTTTCTTCACGTTGAAGATCTATATGTTCACGTAGAGTTCTGATTTTATGTTCAACTTCAGGCATAAATGATTGTCCTCCTTTTCCCGGAACGACAGACATAACCAATACAAGGTCAATTCTATCTAAATATGGTAATACTTGATCTACAGGTGTATCTGGATTAAATACAATTCCACATTTTTTCCCTGCATTTGTAATGTTTTCAATTAATAAGTCCATATTATCAACAGCCTCAATATGGACAATTATCAAATCAACACCTGCATTTGCAAATTGATCCCACGTGTCTTCAGCATTTGTAATCATTAAATGACAATCTAGGGTAATTTCATCACCAACTCTTTTCCTAATTGAATTAATTATAGCAGGACCAAAAGTGATAGTTTTATTCACCACCCAGTTGCCATCCATAATGTCTAGATGAATCCAATTAATCCCTGCATCTATTGCTTGGTCAACTAGATTTCCAATTTCACAAAAATCTGCAGTTAAAATACTGGGTGCAATAATCATTCGGCTCTATATAGGGGTTAAATGGGCCTCTTATAGTGATTAATGAGATAATAAATTTTAAATCAAAGCAAATACTCTTAATTGTAGTTGGATTGGAGCAGTTATGGGCAAAGTAGTAGATGCATCAGATGCAACATTTGACGAAATAACTGGAACTGGATGGGTACTTGTTGATTTTTGGGCTCCGTGGTGTGGACCATGTAAGATGGTAGCACCAATTTTAGAACAAATTGCAAACGAAAGAGATATTACAATTGCTAAAGTAAATACAGATAATAATCCAAATACACCAGGACGTTTTGGAGTTAGGGGAATACCAACATTGGTTTTGTTTAATGAAGGGCAAGTTGCAGATCAAAGAACAGGAGCAGATTCCAAAGTTAATTTAGATAATTGGTTGAATGGTCACATGAACTAATCAATAGATTCAAGTTTCTTTTTTCTTTCATTTTGAATCGAACCAACCTCTCTTAACAGTCTTTCTTTAAGCGCTTCATGTAACCAAAAACCATCATTTAAATCAATTAATAATCCATGTGAAATTAGTTGTTCAGGAGGTTTACCATTAAAATTAGACATTTGTGCTAATTCGGACCAGGGAACCGGTCTTTTAGAATTAGCAAGAATTGCCAATAATTCATATTCGGCTTTTGGTAAAACATTCAGAATTTCTTCATCTAAAAATCTTAACCAATCTCCATGAACAGCTTGTCCATACATTTCTAAAAGTTCAACAGCTAATGGATGACCCCCTGTCACTGAATGAATTTCTTCGGCAGAAACAGGACCTTCTGAAAAATCATTTAACCACAAATTTAATTCATCAATTGTTAATCCGATTAATGACAATTCAGTTACAAGATTACGTGTATGAACATCTCTTCTGTCATAAAACTCTAGCCCCTTTCTTGAAATAAGTAGTAATCTCAAGTTTGTTTTTTGAGTTATTTGAAGTAAAGCACCAATTAATTTCATTGCAGATTTAGGTAAGTTATGAACATCATCTAATACAAACAATATTTCAGTTTTTTCAATATTAAGTAATTCAATAAGTCTACGTCTTAAAAGATCTATTTCTAATGATTGTTTTGGAGAAAGAGGTAATGTTTCAATAAGTCTAAACGGGTCATTATTTTCTCTTACTCCTAGTGCATGAAGTAAACTAGTAGCCACACCCAATTCGGTATCCCAAGGTTGACATGGATACCAAATACAATTGTGATTATTATTAGATAACCATTCAGCACAAAGAGTTGATTTACCTATTCCTGCAATACCAGTAACAACCATACAAGGTGATGAAGAGGTATACCAATTTTCTAAACTATTTGTTTCCTCCTTCCTTCCATGAATTTGCCTAATTTGAGGAGGTTTTGTTTGGTATGTTGAATATGCGCCGCTCATCATTATGGATTTATTATTAGAATTTATTTCCTTCTTATGTATTGGACCAAATCTGATATCTCCATAAGTTAAAACCCCCTCATGCAATGCATGCATTAATATCTGTAACAAAGACAATTCTGTTTCTAATTTAAATGATACATCAGACGCTAATACTTCCAATAATTCTCCTTTTTTATTTCGGATTAATATTTTTAAATTACCTAACTCTTTACATAATTGTTTAGCAAAAGTCTCACCTTTTTCAGTTAACTGCCATGTTTTTTGCCTTCTGGTATCTCCTTTTACAGAACGCATATGGACTTCAACAATTGAATTTGATACTAGGTCCCTCATGCTTCTACTCACATTTGGTGCATGAAGTGCGCATGCTTCTGCAATACCAGGCCTAGTAACAGAAGCAGTAACCAAAAATCTATCCTTCTGATGCCTTTCTTCATATAGATGAAGCATCAAACGATCTTCCACAGAAACACTAATTTTTGGTAATTTACTCATTATATTTCCTCTTTTCTTGCCCTTTCTCTTTTTGCTTTTTCTGCTAAAGAATCATCAAATTCTAAAAATTCTAATTTAGAAAATTCCTCAAATGACTGCTTTTTTATTGCAGGGTTATTTTCTAAAAGGAAATCTATTGTAATGAATGTAGGATTATTTCCATCAGACATAGAATATTGATGCCCAGGAAGCACAATCCAATCCTTTGGTAAATTTTTAAGTTGTATATGTAAATGCATTTGAGATTCCCACATTGAATACATATCTCCACCGTATAAATCAGTTCTTCCACATCTGCCAAGAAATAAACAGTCACCTGAAACAACAACTCCATGTCCAATGAATGTTATATGCCCAGGAGTATGCCCTGGCGTACAATGGATTTCAAAAATTAAATTTCCAATATTTAAATTTACAAAAGTATGCGGGGGATGTGTCCAATGATGAGTGTCTGGGCCTTTCCATCCCCTTTCATATTCTAATTTATGAACATAGATTTCAGTATTAGGATTAATTTTTAAAAATTCTTCAACTCCTTTTGTATGATCCCAATGGCTATGAGTTAATCCAATTGTAATTGAATTAAGATCTCTTTCTTTTACAATTTCTGACCAAAAATCACCAGAAAAAGGATCAATTAATAAAGCATTTTTTGTTGAATTACAAATTAATAAATGATTAAGGTTATCCCATCCTCCTAATTGTGCTTGAAGTACAGTTAACTCCGAAGATGGAGTTAATTCAATAATTTTTCCGTGGCTCATCACTCTCCCCCATTTACAGTTTTCAAACTTCGTTGTTTAGTAGTTTGTTAAAAATTTATTTCAAATCAAATAATCATTAGAATGCATTATTTTTCCGAAGGGTTGATGTTTAGTTCTTACTGGGAAAAAGTATGGAGTCTGGCGATTACCACCCGGAAATTAGTGAATCTAATTGGCAAAAGAAGTGGGAAGAAGCCGAAATTTTCGTGTCCGAAGTTGATAGCAACAAATCAAAATTTTATTGTTTGGAAATGTATCCATATCCATCAGGTAAGATGCATATGGGACATGTTAGAAATTATTCAATCGGAGATGCAGTGGCTAGATACAAAAGAGCACAGGGGTTTAATGTAATTTATCCAATGGGTTTTGATTCCTTTGGAATGCCGGCAGAAAATGCAGCAATAGCTGAAAATAAACATCCGAGGGAGATTACTGAAAGAAATATTTCTTCTATCACTAAACAAATTAAAAGAATGGGTTTTTCTTATGATTGGAAGCGTCAAGTAAAAAGTCATGATGAAAATTATTACAAGTGGAATCAATTGTTTTTTCTTAAATTTCTAGAAAATGGATTAGTATATCGTGATTTCGCTCCCGTGAATTGGTGTAATGATTGTTCTACAGTTTTAGCAAATGAGCAAGTTAAAAATGGACGTTGTTGGAGATGTAGTGAAGAAGTTAAACAAAAAGATATGAGTCAATGGTTTTTGAAAATTACAGATTATTCACAGGATTTGTTAGATGATTTGGAGATAATTGATTTTCCAGAAAAAGTGAAGTTATTGCAACAAGATTGGCTTGGTAGATCTGAAGGAGCATTAATTAAATTTCAAATAGAAAATACGGATTCATTTATTGAAGCATTCACTACTCGCCCAGACACAATATTTGGAGTTACTTTTGTTACACTCGCTCCAGAACATCCACTTTGTGAAGAATTAGTATTAGGTACTGAATATGAGAATGAGTGGAAAGAATTACGTGATGAAGCAATTAGAATGTCAGATTTTGATCGTGAAAAAGTTTTGAAAGATAAAAAGGGTGTTTTTTTGGGAAAATATGCCATTAATCCAATTAGTGGAGAAAAAGTGCCAATTTATGCTGGAAATTTTGTTCTTTATGGATATGGTACAGGAGCAGTAATGGCAGTACCAGCTCATGATCAACGTGATTTTGAATTTGCAAAAAGATACGGAATTGATATTAAACAGGTTCTGGTTAAAAACAAAGAAGAAAAAGAATCAGAAAATTTGACTGCAGCCTTTACAGGATTAGGTTGGATGATTAATTCTAGAGAGTCTGGATTTGACGGAACTTTTGGTGAAGACGCAAAAAATTTAGTAATTAAAAAATTAGAGATTCAAAAATCTGGAAAAGGAATGATACAATGGAAAATTAGGCCTTGGTTGATTAGTAGACAAAGATATTGGGGCACTCCTATTCCAATTATACATTGTGAATCGTGTGGAGTAGTTCCAGTTCCCGAAGAACAATTGCCTGTATTATTACCTGATGATGTAGAATTTACTGGTAAAGGAAATCCTCTTGAAACTTCTGTAACATTCATCAATGTAAAATGTCCTAAATGTGGAGAAGATGCTAGAAGAGAAACAGATACAATGGATACTTTTGTAGATTCTTCTTGGTATTTTTTAAGATTTTCAGATGCTAATAATTTTGAAAAAGCATTTGATAAAGAAATTGTAAATTATTGGATGAATGTAGATTTTTATTGTGGCGGAATTGAACATGCACAGATGCATTTGATTTATGCTAGGTTTTGGACTAAAGCATTACGTGACCTTGGAATGCACGATATTGATGAACCATTTCAAAGGTTATTATGTCAAGGGATGGTAAATAAGCCAGCACCATATTGTTCTCCATGCAATGTGACATTTAATGTTAAATTTTATGGATTAAATTGCCCAACCTGCGGAGTAAAACTTGGAGAAAGAAGTGCAAAGATGTCTAAAAGCCTAGGAAATACAGTATCTCCCGAAGTTATGGTTGAAAAGTATGGAGCAGATACGGTGAGATTATTCATTTTATTTGCAGCACAACCAGAAGCAGAAATGGAATGGAGCGATTTAGGAGTTCATTCCGCTTGGAAACAAATCAATCAATTGTATAAAATTCCAGAAACAATATTACAATGGAGCGAAGAAGCCAAACCAATTGATGATTGGCTTATTGCTTCTGCAAAACAACGATATTCTGAATGGGAAAATTCAATGGATGAAGTAAATTTACGTGCAGCAGTACAAATCACTCATTATGACATGATTACAGATTTAAATTGGTATCTTCGAAGAGGGGGCTCTAATATTGAAGTAGGACGTAAATTATTAGAAATATGGACCCCAATGTTACAAATTGCAACTCCACATTTATCAGAAGAATGGTGGCATATGCTTGGTAAAGAAACTCTCCTAGCTGCTCATGAAATAGAGAATATTAATTTTGAATTAAGTTCAAATGAATCTCTAATACTTTCAGAAGAAGAATATCTCAAAAGTTTTCTCGAACAAGCAAGAAATGTTCGTCAAATGGCAATTAAACATATGGATCAAAAACCAAATGAAATAATTATACAAACCTCTGAAACATGGAAAAATAAAATGGCAAAAATCGGTCTGGAAGTTCAAATATCAGGCGAAAAAATCAATACTGCATTTTCCATAATTCAACAACAAGATTTTTGGAATGATGATAGAATTCGTGGTGAAGCAAGCCAATTATGGAAAAAGAAAATGCTTGGGCAATTATTCAAATGGAAAACAATTCAAAAACAAATGATCTTATCCGATTTAGATGAGAATAAAGTTTTACAAAATGCAGTGGAATTTATTTCCGATGAATTAGAACTACAAATCATTCATGTTTTAAGGGCGGGAGAAGGAGATGAAGAAATTAGTAAATCTAAATTTGCTTTCCCTCTTGAACCTGGGGTAATTTTCCGTTAATCTATTGATTTACTCATTTTTGAAACTTTTTTAATATAATGTGGTAAATACATTACAGTTACTAAAATTGCAATTAATATTAGAATTGTTTGAATTATGTTTTCCCCACCTGTGACAATTTCAGTACCTGTGAAACCCAAATATACATATCCTAAAGTACCCGGAATCATAAATAAAAAGCTAGACCAGATATATTCACTTAATTTTATTTTTGTTAATCCAAAAGAATAATTTAGTAAATTAAATGGAAATAATGGAACTAATCTTGTAAATGCTACAAATTTCCATCCCTCTTCTTCAACACTTTTTTTAATAAATTCTAATTTGCTTCCTTCAATCATTTTTTCAATTTTCCCATATGAGATATATCTTGCATTTAAAAATGCTAATGTTGCTCCGAGTGTTGCTCCAGAAATGGCATAAACAGTCCCAAAGAATGGCCCAAATAAGGCCCCAGCAAGAATTGTTAAGATTAAACCAGGTAAAAAAAGAACCGTTGCTATTGCATAAATAAATATGAAAATAAAAGGTGCATAAAATCCATAATTTTCTAATAAATTCTTAAGATTTTCATTGTTAAAATTTTCACGATTAATTATTGCAAATAT